>CACXUA010000056.1 GCA_902770725.1 uncultured Bacteroidales bacterium
CAATGCCACGCTCTCGAATCGGGATCAGAAGGGCCGAGGCATCGTCAACAAGATTAACGGCCTTACAGTCAACTTTGTTGGCGAAAACACATTTACTACATACGATCCCGCCATCCTCTCCGAGAAATCTATCACCCTTACCGGCACTGGCAGCCTTACTGCTACCTCGAATGTCAGTCCTCTCTACTTTGCAGGCAACTACGATGATATTACCTGCACCATCGACGGCCTGCAAGTTGACCTGACAGGGGGGAAGTATGTCCTTCGTGGCTACCAGTGTAACGCCACGCTCAATGTGACGGGCAGCAGCACTCGCCTTGCTCTTCATCCTGTTGATGGCTATCAAGCCATTTATAATTTGAACGCTTTGAACATAGGTAGTGGTCTCTCCATCTCCCAACCCTATGGCGGCTACTTTGATCCTAACCGTGGATGCATAATAGTAGACGGGATGTCATACATAGGCGATGTCGTCATCGACAATGCGACAATCTTCGAGTTGGATGCCGAGGGTAGCAACAGCAGTACCATTGCCTCTGCTAACGGGCAGACAACCAACGTCGTCATCCATAACATGGAAATAGGGTCTCAGTGGCGTTTCATTTGCCTGCCGTTCGACTTACCGCTTGCAGGGAGTTCGCTCCAGAACTGCGATGTCCGTGCATTGGAGTCAATAGATGTCCAGAGTGGTGGCGTTGTCGTCCTGAACTTCATGACCCCTATCGCCGAGATGAAGGCAAACACACCTTATTTGATAATGAATAGAGGCAGCTCCAACATTGTTGACCCCGTCTTCTATGATGTAAAGATAGTGAATCCTTCTTCAGACGGCACAACATACTCCCATAATATAACGTTTGGCATTAACTACGTCTACGACGACGGAAGTTATGATGGCATATATATCCTAAAGGAAGGCCTCATGCTTTCGGAAGAGAAGAATGGTGTTGTGAACTATGCCTTCGAGGGCTGGGTTCGCGACAACGGCCTTCAGTATAAGCGTTTCCTTGTCAATCCTGGTGATAATAATGAGATGCTCGAGCTGGATGCCAAGGGTTACAACGTAGATGCTATTGCCTCTGCTAACGGCCAGACGGTCAACGTCACCATCAAAAACATGGAAATCTGGTACCAGTGGCGTTTCATTTGCCTACCGTTCGACTTGAAGCTTGCAGGTAGTATGTTCGAGAACTGTGATGTGCGTGCATTGGAGTCAATAGATGTCCGAAACGGTTGTATTGCTGTCCTGAACTTCCTGACCCCTCTAACCGAGATGAAGGCCAACAAACCTTATATAATAAAGAGTAGAGGCTACAGAGTTGCCAACCCCGTTTTCGTTAATGTAAAGATAGTGGATTCTTCTTATACGGGTATAAGCTACCCTGATGGAATAAATTTCTATCCCAACTATAACTACGACACTGAAAGCTATAGTAGTGCTTATCTCCTAAAGGGAAGCGTCGTGTTGACGGCACAGATCGATGGTGAAGTAAACGAAGCCTTCGAAAGCTGGGTTAGCGACTACTACTCTCAGTATTTGTATATTGTTGTCAACTGCGACGACAGAGACATTGATGCAATCATAACAGGCGTTGACAACATTAACGCTAACCTTAACCCTAACGAAGGCATATTCAACCTTGCAGGCCAACGCTTGAGCAAGCCTCAAAAAGGCATCAACATCAAGGGCGGGAAAAAATACTTGCAGATGTAAATGTCATTAGTCATTAAGGACTTTTTGACTGATACAAAAAAAGAGCCTCTACCAATCGGTAGGGGCTCAATTATTGTCTGTCCGCTATTCTTTAGAGTTCTGCGTCGCTGCACTGGAAGGTTGTGCCTCGACGGATATCACCTGTCTGCAGGCCAAGCTTCAGCCACTTCATGCGCTGCTTCGAAGTGCCATGAGTAAAGGTCTCTGGCTGGGAATAGCCGCGAGCTTTCTCCTGCAAATAGTTGTCGCCAATGACTTGAGCACAACGGATAGCTTCCTCGAGGTCGCCATCTTCCAGGCTGCCGAACATCTTGTTGTCGTGATAAGCCCAGACGCCTGCATAGAAGTCTGCAAGGAGTTCGAGGCGGACACTCAGCTTGTTGGCCTCTGTCTGGTTGAGCTTCGACATCTGCTGATGCACTTTGCCAAGCGTTCCGAGCAGGTATTCCACGTGGTGTCCCACTTCGTGAGCAATGACGTAAGCATAGGCGAAGTCGCCGTCAGCACCCAGCTGTTGCTTCATCGACGAGAAGAACGAGAGGTCGATGTAGAGGCACTGGTCAGCAGAACAATAGAACGGGCCCATACTTGCCGAACCGTTGCCGCAGCCGGTCTGTACTGCACCTGTGTAGAGCACCATCTTTGGCGGCTCATACGTGCGGCCAAGTTTCTTGAACTCTTCAGTCCAAACGTCCTCCGTACCGGCAAGAATCTGCTTCGAGAAGGTGGCGAGTTGCTGTTCTTCCTCTGTGAACTCGCGTCCACCTTCTGCCTGTTCCGTCACGTTTCCCATCATGCTTGGTGCCAAACTGATGATGTCGGCAAGGTTCAGACTACCCTTCGACATGAATGTCATAACGAGGGCAATGATGATGCCTACTATGCCGACGCCTCCTGCTTTTGCAGCCGTCATGCCACGACGGTCGTCGACGTTTGTACTTTCTCTTCTTCCTGTCAGTTTCATAGCTTTATGAGTTTTTAGTTTTGTTTGTTAGCTAATTCTGCCTGCAAATATAGCAAAAAAAGACAAACAGTAGGTCATTTTGCGTCTTAATTCTTCGAACTTCTTTCTTAATTCTTATTTTCTTTGTAATTTTGCAGCCGTTTTATGGACACGAAGCATATTCAAATACGCGACTACGACTACGCTTTGCCTGAAGACCGCATAGCGAAGTTCCCCTTGCCCGAGCGAGACAGCAGCAAATTGCTTGTCTATGAGGGTGGAAAGATTAGCGAGACTCAGTTCCGCTCCCTGCCTACGTTGTTGCCCGAGGGCAGTTTGATGGTCTTCAACAATACGCGCGTCATTCAGGCGAGACTGCATTTCAGGAAGAAGCCTCTCCAGCCCCCTTTAGGGGGAGACCTTCGTTCAGAGGAAATCGTAAACAGTCAATCGTCAAATAGCCAATATCTTGGGGCCCTCATCGAAATATTCCTGCTGGAGCCGGCCAACCCTGTGGAATATCAGGAGAACTTCGTCCAGAAGGGAAGTTGCTCGTGGTATTGCCTCGTGGGAAACTCGAAGAAGTGGAAGGAAGGAGCCTTGACAAGGGAATTCAAAATTCAAAATTCAAAATTCAAACTCATGGCGGAGCGCATCGGAACACACGGCACGAGCCAGGAAATCAGGTTCAATTGGGACGCTAACCTGACTTTCGCTGAAGTCATCGATGCCGTCGGAGAGCTTCCCATCCCGCCATATCTCAACAGGAAGACTGAGGAGAGCGACAAGACAACCTACCAAACGGTCTATTCCAAGATAAAGGGTTCGGTAGCGGCTCCTACTGCGGGACTGCATTTCACGAAGCGCGTCCTGGCAGACATCGATGCGAAAGGCATCGAGCGGGAAGAAGTGACGCTTCATGTGGGAGCAGGAACGTTCCGACCCGTTAAGAGTGAAGACATCGGCGGGCACGATATGCACACCGAACACATTGCCGTCCATCGCCACACCATCGAGCGACTTCTGGCTCATAATGGCGATGCAATTGCCGTAGGAACGACCAGCGTCCGCACCCTCGAAAGCCTGTATTATATGGGAGTCTTGGCCAGTCAGGACAACGAGGACCTTCACGTTCCCCAGTGGATGCCATATGAGTACGACAACTCGCTCTCGACAATAGAGGCTCTCACTGCCCTACTCCGGTACATGGACGAGCGAGGCGAGGAGGTGCTCCACTCCAGTACGCAAATCATCATTGCTCCTGGCTACAAGTATCACATCGTACGTCGCATGATAACCAACTTCCACCAGCCTCAGAGCACACTGCTGCTGCTCGTCAGCGCCTTTATTGGTGATGCTTGGCACGACGTCTATGACTACGCCCTCAGCCACGACTTCCGCTTCCTCAGCTATGGTGACAGCTCGATGCTCGTGCCCTAGTAGAAAAACATGGCACGCCTAGTTGCTCAATTAGGCACGCCTAGTTTGCCAGTTAGACGTGCCTATTTTTTTTACTAAACACGCTACATCTATCCACTTATCGTACCAAAACACACAACTAACCCGCAAAATAGTGCAACTTCTGTGTTTTTCTTGGCAAAAATTGTACTATTATAATGAATAATGTGTATCTTTGCAGCAAAGAACACATCAAACCATTCTGAGCATGAAGACAAGATTCATCCTCCTGATTGCCCTTTTCCTGCAACTCACTTCGCTGACGATGAAAGCCGACGAGCTGGAGGTTGTGACCACCCCAGTCGATGGCTGTTTTTCCATTGCAGGAGCCACAACTGCCGACAAGGCCATCGTCCTCTACGATGCCAACGATGCTGAAGTGGTGACCACAGTAGCCGACTGCCTCCTCTCAGACCTGAAAGCGGTAACAGGAAAGACGTTCCAGAAGTACAAGATGGAGCCCACAACGCTCAAGAACCCCATCATCGTGGGCACTATCGGGCAGTCGAGTCACATCGATCAGCTCATTGCACAAGGCAAGATAGACGTGAGCGACGTCGAAGGCAAATGGGAAGCCTTTGGCATGCAAGTTATTGACAATCCCATGGAAGGCGTGGCAAAAGCACTCGTCATCTTCGGCTCGCAACCTCGCGCAACAGCTTATGGAATGTTCGAACTCAGCCGTATGGCAGGCGTCTCGCCGTGGATATGGTGGGCAGACGTCACACCTGCCAAGAAGACGAAGCTCTACGTGACGCCTGGCAGACGTGTCTTCGGTTCACCTTCAGTCAAGTTTCGTGGCATTTTTGTGAACGACGAGGACTGGGGCTTACGACCCTGGGGAGCAAGAAACCTCGATACGGAACTGGGCAACTTCGGTCCTAAGACCTACGCCGTCATCATGGAACTTCTGCTCCGCCTCAGGGCGAATACCCTTTGGCCGGCAATGCACCCGGGCTCAAGAGCGTTCTGGTATGAGAAGACGAACATCCCCCTCATCATGAAGTACGACATCTACATGGGCTCCAGCCACTGCGAACAGATGCTCTGCAACAATGAATACGAGTGGGAACGCTTTGGAGGTCATCGCGACGAGGACTGGGTTTGGCATTCGAACAAAGAGATGATTATGCGCTACTGGGCTGCTCGCATCAGCGAAAGTAAAGACAAAAACGGCATCTATACGCTGGGCATGCGAGCCGTACACGACGCTGGAATGAACGGCTACAACACCCTCGAGGAGAAGGTCGCCGCGCTGACCGACATCATTGCACACCAGCGACAACTCATCGCAGACAGCATCGGCGACCCAACAACCGTGCCACAAATCTTCATCCCCTACAAGGAAGTACTCACTGCATACAATGCCGGTCTGCAAATACCCGAGGACGTCACGCTGATGTGGGTCGACGACAATCACGGCTACATACGTCAGATGCCAACACCAGAAGAGCAGGCCCGTTCGGGCGGCAACGCCATATACTACCACCTCTCATATTGGGGCACGCCTGCCGGTTATCTCTGGCTCAGCACCATCTCGCCCTCGCTTTGCAGCTACGAATTGAGCAAAGCCTATAGCCAAGGCATGCGCAACCAATGGATCATCAATGTGGGCGACATCAAACCTGCCGAAGAAGAACTGGAGTTCTGCATGGACCTGGCCTGGGATATCAACAGCTGGACGCCCCAGCGTGCCCACCTCTACACACACGACTGGGCGGCACGAACCTTTGGCGAGGAATATGCCGACGAAATCAGTGAGATAAAGATGGCTTACTACCGTCTTGGCATCGCCGCCAAGCCGGAGCACGTTCACCTCTGCTACTTCGACCACTCCAACGCACAAATAGATGCTCGCATCGCCGAGTATCAAGACATATATAATAAGGTAGTGGCGCTGCGCTCTCGTATCCCTTCCTCTCTCAGTAATGCCTACTACGAACTCATCGAATATCCCGTCCGTGGTTGTGCCGACCAGAACATCAAAATTCTCAGAGGACGACAGAGTTTCGTCTATGCCTGGGCAGGACAAGGCGAGAAGGCACTCTCATATTCGGCTGCCGCACAAGCGGCCTTCGACGAGATTGTCACGATGACCGACAAGTTCAACACTGGCATAGCTGGAGGCAAATGGAACTACATGATGAGCTACAAGCCGAACAACATGAGCCAGCACCTGATGCCGTCTGTCGCCTCGGCAGCCGACGTGTCCGAAACCGAAAGCACCATCGTCCAACCGGACATCACAATTCTCCCTGGAGGCAGCTACAGTAGTGCAAGCAGCAGCGTGGTCAGCCTGACGGGATTAGGTCTTGCCGGAAGCACAGCAACCGTCTGGCCCTTAGATCTGACTGCCTATACTTCTTGTTCACAGGCACCTTACGCAGAATACTCAATACCCGTGCAAAAAGGACTCAATGTCATACAGGTGCGCTGCCTCCCGACCTTCCCACTCAACACGACATACGACCTGAGAGTCGGCATCTCGGTTGATGGCAAAACGCCCTCTGTCCTCTCTGTAAAGACAAC
The DNA here is from genome assembly GCA_902770725.1 of uncultured Bacteroidales bacterium. Taxonomy (GTDB): domain Bacteria; phylum Bacteroidota; class Bacteroidia; order Bacteroidales; family Bacteroidaceae; genus Physcousia. The sequence continues at coordinate 6,645 of CACXUA010000056.1, forward strand.
AGCAATGACCACCCCTTGGGACGAAACCGTCGTGCAAGGATACATGCGTGCTGCCGTACATTACACCAGCACGAAGGACCAGACGGTGCCCGTTCGCGTCTATTTCATGGACCCAGGCTCCACCGTGTGTGCCATGGCAAGCATTCCATTCGGAAGCGATGCAGAAGACTTAACAACAACTCTTCTAACGAATGCAGACTTCGAATACAACTCCTCGGGAGCACTCAACCCACAAGGCAATATAGGGCGAGGCGTGCCTAAAGGCTGGACAGCGACTGGCAAGATGAAAGGCAACTCGTGGGGCGTCAACCAGGATGCCAAGCAGATATACGGCATCAACACCTATTGGGCAACAAGCACACCTATGCCCGAAGTCTATGAGTTCTCACAAACTATTCCAGCCAGCAAGATAGAACCCGGCACATACCTGGTCAGTTGTCTGCTGGGTGTACTCAAGGACAAACTAGGCACCTGCCGTCTCTTCGCCAATGACAAGGTTCAATACTACGGCAAGGAGAGCGATTATGTGTCAAGCGTCTTCACTTCTGGCGAAACGCAAACCTTTGCCAGCTATGTCGGTTCGGGCGATGGCAGGATGATTCTCAAGCCCATGGAAGTCATTGTGACCGTTACCGAAGGAGAAGACCTGAATCTCGGCATCCGCACCAGCAACCACAGAGCCGACGGCTCACGCGTCACCAGCAACAACCATGGATGCTTCAAGGTGGACCACTTCCGCATCCAACGCATCGATGCAGAAGACCCAACAAGCATAAAGAACCCTCTGTCGAAAGCAAGAGAGGGAGCCGTTTACGACTTGCGAGGTCGTATTATAACAAATGGCAGATTACCCAGCGGCATCTATATCAAAGATGGACGAAAAAAGCTTATCATAAGAAAATAACACACATAAACAATAAGAATCATGAAATCGAAATCACTCCTTTCCATGCTGCTTATGCTCTTCGCACTTGCAGCTAAGTCCGACGAGCTGCAGGTCGTGACCTCGCCCGTCGATGGTTGTTTCACCATAGCCGGTTCTGTATTTTCCGACAAATGCATCGTGCTCTATGATGCCAACGATGCAGAGGTGGTGACGACGGTAACCGATTGTCTCCTCTCTGACCTGAAGGCAGTCACGAAAAAGACGTTCCAAAAGTACAAGACCGAGCCCACGTCGCTCAAGAACCCCATCATCGTGGGCACCATCGGGCAGTCGAGCCACATCGACCAACTCATTGCCGACGGCAAACTGAACGTGAGCGACGTCCGAGGCAAATGGGAAGTCTTTGGCATGCAGGTCGTTGACAATCCGATGGAAGGCGTGGAGCGAGCCCTCGTCATCTTCGGTTCTCAGCCAAGAAGCACAGCTTACGGCATGTTCCACCTCAGCCGCATGATGGGCGTCTCGCCTTGGATTTGGTGGGCCGACGTCACGCCAACCACCAAAGCACAACTCTATGTGACACCAGGCAGATATGTTTCCAGCACACCTTCCGTCAAGTTCCGAGGCATCTTCCTCAACGACGAGGACTTCGGCTTGCGACCCTGGGCTGCCAAGAAGATGGATACTAACCTGAACAACTTCGGACCCCTAACGTACGCTTCCATCATGGAGCTGCTGCTCCGACTGCGTGCCAACACACTGTGGCCTGCCATGCACGCCGGCTCCCGTGCCTTCTGGTTCGAGAAGACGAACATCCCGCTCATCATGAAGTACGACATCTACATGGGCTCGAGCCACTGCGAACAGATGCTGCGCGACAACGAGTACGAGTGGGGCAAGACGGGCGACAAGTTCGGCGGTCACGGCAACGACGACTGGGTGTGGAAGACGAACAAGGACATGATAAAGCGCTACTGGGCAGAGCGCGTGGGCGAGAGCCGCGGCAAGAACGCCATCTACACGCTCGGCATGCGTGGCGTTCACGACACGGGCATCAACGGCTACAGCAACACCTCCGAGCGCGTGGCGGCGCTGACCGAAATCATCGCCTACCAGCGCCAGCTCCTTGCCGACAGCATCGGCGACCCGACCAGCATCCCGCAAATCTTCATACCGTACAAGGAAGTGCTCGACTGCTACAATGCAGGCCTGCAAGTGCCCGAGGACGTCACACTGATGTGGGTGGACGACAATCATGGCTACATTCGCCAGATGCCCAAACCTGCCGAACAAGCCCGTTCTGGCGGCAATGCAGTCTATTATCATCTCTCTTATTGGGGAACTCCTGCATCCTACCTTTGGCTCAGTACCATATCGCCCTCGCTCTGCAGCTACGAGTTAAGCAAAGCCTATGACCAAGGCGTGCGCGACCAATGGATAATTAATGTGGGCGATATCAAGCCTGCTGAGGAAGAACTGGAGTTCTGCATGGACCTGGCCTGGGATATAAACAGCTGGACTCCCCAGCGTGCCCACCTCTACACACACGACTGGGCGGCACGAACCTTTGGCGAGGAATATGCCGACGACATCAACGAGATAAAGATGGCATACTATCGCCTCGGCATTGCAGCCAAGCCGGAGCATGTCCAGCTGTGTCATTTCGACCATTCCAACGAACAGGTCGATGCTCGAATTGCCGAGTATCAGGAGCTCTATCAAAAGGCTGTGGCACTTCGTTCACGCATCCCATCGGCACTTCGCAACGCGTATTATGAACTCATCGAGTACCCCGTTTGTGCATGTGCAGACCAGAACATCAAGCTGCTTCGCGCTCGTCAGAGTTTCGTGTATGCTTGGGCTGGACAAGGCGAGAAAGCGCTCGACTATGCACAGAAAGCACAGAATGCCTTCGACGAAATCGTTACGCTGACCAACAAATACAACAATGGCATCGCCAGCGGCAAGTGGAGCGGCATGATGAGCTACAAGCCTAACAACTGGAGCCAACACCTGATGCCAGCAGTTGCCACGTCGAGTGATGTGGCGGAACAGCAGAGCACGCTCTTGGAACCCAACATAACAATCGTGGCCGGAGGTAGTTATACGAGTGCCTCCGCTACTGTGACGACCCTGGAAGGCTTGGGCATTCGCGGCACAACAGCAACCGTCTGGCCCCTCGACATGCGGGCATACACCTCTGCTGGCAGCGCTCCTTACGCCGAATATACTGTGCCAGTGAGGAAAGGCCTCAATGTCATACAGGTTCGTTGCCTGCCGACCTTCCCCATCAACACAACCTACGACCTGCGCGCAGGCATCTCCGTCGATGGAAAAACTGCGTCTGTCATCTCCATTAAGGTCTCCGCGATGACCGATACATGGGACGAAACCGTTGCGCTCGGCTACTTCCCCGCCTCCGTTCACTACACGAGCACGGAGGACAAGACGGTGAGCGTTCGCGTCAGCTTCATGGATCCCGGCCTCTGCATCAGTGCTGTGGCGAGCATTCCATTCAGTGCCGGAGGTGAAGACCTCACGGACCTCCTGACGAATCCTGACTTCGAGTATGGCAACGGCGGCAGCCTCAACGCTCAAGGCAGCCTGACGCGTGGTGTGCCTAAGGGTTGGACAGCAACCGGAACGATGAACGGAAATTCCTGGGGCATCAACCAGGATGCCAAGCATCTCTACGGCATAAATATTTATTGGGCAAGCGCAAAGCCCATGCCAAACGTGTATGAACTCTCGCAAACCATTCCTGCCAGCAAGCTTGGGGCTGGCACATACCTCGTCACATGCTTGCTCGGCACACAGAAAGACAAGCTGGCAAACTGCCGCCTCTTTGCCAACAAGAACGTGCAATACTACGGCAAGGAGAGCGACTACACAGCTTCCATGCTCACGTCGGGCGAGACGAACACCTTCGCAGGCTACGGGCCTTCCGGCTCTGGCAAGATGACCTTGCATCCGATGGCTGTCATGGTGACCCTCAAGGACGGCGAAAGTCTGAAACTCGGCATACGAAGCAGCAACTTCAAGGCAGACGGAACACGCTCCACAAACGATAGTCACGGCTGGTTCAAAGTGGATCACTTCCGCCTGCAACGCATTGATGCAAAAGACGAAGCGACAGGAATCGGAGCACTTCCCCAAAAGGAGAGCGTGGAAGGGACCAACACCTTCTACGACTTGCAAGGACGCATGCTCCCTTTTGGTTTATCCCGTCGGAACGGCCTGCTCATTATGCGTCGTCCTGACGGCAGCGTCGTCAAGCTGGCAAAATAACTGAAACAATAAGAAGAACTGCCTTTGTAGGCCAGCTCTACACATTTATTTTATCCATTAGGCGTGGTTAGTTTTTCAACTTGCCACGCCTAGTTCGTTAAATGGTCATGAACATTTAATTAAATGGTCATGAATATTTAATTAAATGTTCATGAATATTTAATCAACTAATCAAAGGTAATGTAGTGACGAAGCCTGTCGAGGTCGGTGCTGCGGAAGCCTTCGAGGCGCGAGAGCTCGTCGAGGGTGTGCAAATCACCCTTGTTCCGACGGTGCTCGAAGATGGCTTTGGCTTGGTAGAAATTGAGGTACGGATGCTTCATCAACTGCTGAACGGAGAGCTTGTTGACGTTTATCTTTCTGATTTCGACGGGCGAAACGCTCATGTACTTCAGCACGGAATCGGGCAACTCGATGGCTTCCATTGCCTGCTCGACGTTGACAAATCCACCGAGCGACCTTCTGTAGGCCACGATTCGGGCTTCTCTTGTCTGGGCAGAGAATCCCTTCTGATTTCCCTGATTTCTGCAGTCAATTGCTCTGGAGAGGCATCTTCTTGGTAAGACTTTCGCGGTTCAGGCTGCACATATTGGAACTCTTTCGCAATTCTTATACAAGGCTTCAGGCGCTCCCATTGCTCGTTGGTCAAGCCTGGCAAACGCATGAAGTCCTCAACTTTATGGTATCGTCCGTGCTTGGCACGATAGCGATAGATGCTCCTGACCTGCCAAGGGGAAAGCCCGAGACGCAAGAGTGTCGTGGAGTCCGCTGTATTTGGATCGAAAGGGAAGGACTCGAAAGGCTCTTCTTTTGGCAGAGACCCTTCTGAATTCCCCTTTAGAGCAGAGACTTCCTGACCTGCTTTCTCCACTTTTGAGGAAGAGTTAGAGGAAGTCTTCGCCTTGAAAGAATAGACAACGATCCCTATCAGCAGCACCCATTCGATGACGAGCAGGGCTCGACGCTGTGCGTTGGTGAGTGTGGGCAAGCGTTTCATGAGAGGATTTCCTGCAGGAAGACTGCTGCGATGGCGAGCGGTGCGACGTATCGGATGATGAAGTAATAGAGTCGGAACAGGCGGAAGCGAATGGTGCCGCCGTTCGTCAACTCATTCTCCACAAGCTTCTTATCCAGGTACCAACCCGTGAAGAGGCAGATGATGACGCCGCCTATGGGAAGGATTATCTTAGAGGCTGTGAAGTCGAACAGCTCGAAGATGTTCAAACCGAAGAGCGTCACATCGCTCCAGATGCCGAAGGAAAGCGAACAGGCAACGCCAAGTGTCATGCAAGCGACGGACACCGCGATGGCTGCTTTCTTGCGCGACATGTGGAAGGCCTCCAAGACGTAAGCCGTCACACTCTCGTGCAAAGACATCGCACTGGTGAGCGCCGCCAGCAAGAGCAACAGGTAGAAGAAGCTCGAGAAGATGTATCCGAGCCAAGGCACATGACTGAATGCGATGTTGAACACGCTGGGAAGTGTGATGAAAACCAAGCCCGGACCGGCATCCACGCTGACCTCCTCGACGCTGAACACTGCGGGGAAAATGATGAAGCCGGCAAGGATGGCGACTATCGTATCGATGACGCTGACGCCAACCGCCGTCTTGGGCAACCTGGTGTCGGCTCGGAAATAAGATGCGTAGGTACAGAGGCAGCCCATCGCAAGGCTGAGGGAGAAGAAGGCTTGACCAACCGCGCTGAGTATCACGCTGGCCGTCAGCTTCGAGAAGTCTGGCTTAAGCAGGAACTTCAAGCCTTGTGAAGAGCCCGGCATACTGAAGGAACAAACCACGAGAATGCCGATGATGAGGAGCAGCAAGGGCATCATAATCTTCGAGAAACGCTCGATGCCGGACTGAACTCCCCTGGCTATGATGAAATGCGTCAATGCCATGAAAGCCACTCCTGCCAATATCGGCATCCAAGGGTCGCTGACGAAACCATTGAAGACATCGCTGTAGTCGCGATCCGCTTGCAGCCTGCCGGCCACACTCTCAATGAGGTAGAAGAGCGTCCAACCGCTGATGACGATGTAATAGCTCAGTATCATGAACGCGACAAACACGCCGGCAATGCCCTCGATGCGCCACCACTTGCCCGGCGCGAGCTTGGCAAAGGCCGAGATCGTATTGGCATGTGTGTGCCGGCCGATGAGGAACTCGCTCATCATGACAGGGATGCCAATCACGGCAATGCAAATGAGATAGATGAAGATGAACGCCGCGCCGCCATTGTTGCCGACCTCCGTCGGGAAACGCCACACGTTGCCCAAGCCGACGGCCGAGCCTGCGGATGCCAACACGGCTCCCAACTTGCTGCCAAAATTACCTCTCTTATCTACCATTTAATCATTTACCATTTAACCGTTTACCATTTAATAGCTCTCTCCATAAAGGGGAAGTTAGAGGGGGTCTCCTTTTTAATTCATCATAAAGAGTGGGAAAAGTTCGTTCAGGAATATGACGAGTATGCCGATGGGGGCAACCCAACGGATGAGGAAAAGCAGCGGTTTCATCGCACGAATCGAGATGCTACCGTCGTTGGTCAACTGCCCTTCGACGAGTTTCCTGTCGAGCCACCAGCCGACAAACACAGTTATCAGGAGTCCGCCCAAAGGCATCAGGAACTTCGTGACTGTGTAGTCGAACAAATCAAAGAAGCCGCGACCGAAGATGGTCACTTCCTGCCAAGGTCCGAAGGACAGCGAACAGAAGCTGCCCAACACGAGGCAGACGATAGTGACGATGGCTGCGGCACGCTTCCTGCTATGGCTGAAGTGCTCGGAAATAAAGGCGGTGCAGATCTCATGCATGCTGATGCTGCTCGTCAAAGCTGCCAGCAGGAGCAAGACATAAAAGAGGAGTGAGAAGATATAACCTGCGACGGGCATCTCTCCGAAAGTGAGCAGGAAGACGTTCGGCAGGGTGATGAAGACGAGGCCGGGGCCTGCATCGGGCGCTATGCCTACGCTAAACACCGTGGGGAAAATGATGAACCCGCTCAGCACGGCAACCATCGTGTCGATGATGCAGACGTTCATGGCCGAACTCACCAGTCTTGTTTCGTTGTTGAAATAGGATGCGTAGGTCACCAAGCAACCCAAGCCGACACTCAGCGAAAAGAAGGCTTGGCCCATGGCCCCAAGTATGACTTCGGGCGTAACCCTGCTCAAGTCGGGTTTCAACAGGAAGCGGATGCCTTCGCTTGCGCCTGGCATCATCAACGAGAAGCAGACCAGGAGCACGATTATCGCGAGAAGCATGGGCATCATGAGCTTCGAGTAGCGCTCGATGCCGTGCCGAATGCCTCGGGCCACCACGAGGTGAGTCAAGAGAAGGAACACCGCAATGTATAGGATGGGCTGCCACGGGTCGGAAACAAACGCGTTGAAAGCTGCCGCAAAGTCAGTAGTCTGTTGTCCGTTGACTGTAGTCTGTAGTCCTTGCAACTGGCCGAGAGCCGATTGTATGGTGTAGTGAAGGGTCCATCCGGCTACCACAGAATAGAAAGACAGTACGAGGAATCCGCCCAGCACACCCATGATGCCGGCTGCCACCCATAGTTTGCCGGGCGCAAGCTTCTGGAAGGCTCCGATGGCGTTGCTGCGTGCGGAGCGTCCGATAATGAACTCGCTTATCATGACCGGCATGGCAATCAGGAAGATGAACCCCAGATAGATGAGGATGAAAGCAGCCCCGCCGCCCTTTCCCACCTCGGTGGGGAAGCGCCAGATGTTGCCCAAGCCGACTGCCGAACCTGCCGACGCCAGTATGACTCCCAGCTGGCTTCCGAAACTTCCTCTTGCTGCGTTTCCTGATTGCATGTGGCTGTTTTTTTCTCTAAATTCGTTGCAAATATACATAAAAAAGCCGTACATTTGCAGCAAAATACAGAAAAAGAGTTGTTATATGCTACACAAATACCTACGCCGCTACCCTATCGCACTTCTCGTGGCAGCCTGCATCGTGCTGCTCTCGCTGTTGCCCATACCGGATATGAAGGTCGATGTGAATGTTCCGCTTGCCGACAAATGGACACACATGGTGATGTACGGTGTGCTGACACTCATTATCTGGTTCGAATACCGACGCTCGCACAGCCAATGGAACGTGCAGAAGTTGGTGCTTTTTGCATTCCTGGCACCCATCGCATTTGGCGGACTGATGGAATTGGCACAACTGTATCTGACCACTTGCCGCAGCGGTGAATGGCTCGACTTTGCCGCCAACACCATCGGCGTCTGCATCGGTACCATCGGCGGGTTGCTTATGAAAAGGTAAAAAGGTAAAAAAGTGAAAAGGTGAAAAACTATTGATTCAGTCTTTCACCTTTTCATCTTTTCAATTTTTCAACTTTACAATTGTCGTACCGGGAAGTTGAAGTAGGTGTCGGGGAAGGGTTCGTCGGCCAGCGTGAAGTGCCACCATTCCGTCGGGAACGGTTTGAAGCCGTGACGCATCATTGCTTCGCGAAGAATCATACGGTTGCAGAACTGCTCGGGTGTAATGCTGCGACCGACGGGACTCTCGCTGTTGTCGCCCGTGAACTCCTGAGTCTCGGGGTTGCCACAAAAGTCGGGATGGCTCTCGGGACCGAACCAATCGAACGTTCCGCCCATATCCACCTCCTTTTCCGTCCGCATGTCGAAGAGCGTGAGGTCAACTGTAGAACCTCGCGTATGCCCGCTCTTGGCACAAATATACTCCCTCTCGAAGAGCACGCTCTTGTCCAGGTCGGGATAGAAGAACTGCCGCATCAGGGTGTCCGGAATGTTTTCTGCCCAGCGCACAAAGTGATCGACGGCTTTCTGAGGACGATAAGCGTCGTAAATCTTCAAGCGATAGCCTAAGGCCTTCAACTCTTCGCTGACTGCCCTGAGACTGTCTGCAGCCTT
>CACXUA010000057.1 GCA_902770725.1 uncultured Bacteroidales bacterium
ACAGCAGACCGCATCGCTACCGAAGCAGAGTACTTCTCATTCGGCACAAACGACTTGACACAGATGACCTTCGGTTACAGCCGCGACGACATCGCAAGCTTCCTGCCCGCATACCTCGAGAAGAAGATTCTGAAGGTTGACCCGTTCCAGGTACTCGACCAGAATGGTGTAGGTCAGCTCATCAAGATGGCCGTAGAGAATGGCCGCAAGGTTCGCCCGAACCTGCGTACCGGCATTTGCGGCGAGCATGGTGGCGAACCTAGCTCAGTTAAGTTCTGCGCTAAGGTTGGCATGAACTACGCATCCTGCTCACCTTTCCGCGTGCCCATCGCACGTCTCGCCGCCGCCCAGGCAGCTGTGGAAGAATAAGCAGAAAAAGGATTAATCCTATATAAAATGATAGCCCTCGCCAAATGGTGAGGGCTATTTATGTATGGCCTGTATTTCTTTGTTCCAAGACCTAAGGTCATAAAATGATAAACTATAGGTCTTGCTTTTATCCCCTATAGGGCGTTACTTTACCCTTTGTGATGTGAACTTTAATGTGCCGTTCTTCTGCTTCGTGACAACAAAGACTTGTCGGATGAGTTTGTTGTTCTCGTGGTCGAAGATTCGTGCCGAATCAAAAGCCTGACCCTTGACGCGCGTCTCAAAGTGGAGGTGGTCGCCAGTGGCTCTGCCTGTTCTGCCTTCAATGCCAACAGGGTCTCCAGGTTGCAACCACTGCCCTACTTTCACAAGATTTCGAGAGTGGTGACTGTAAAGTGTCTCCAGTCCATTCGCATGTCGAAGGATGACACAGTTTCCGTAGGCATAGTGCGGACCAGAGAGAATGACTTCGCCAGGGAAGGCTGCCCTCGTAGTGTCGCCTGCAAAGGTCTTGATGTCAGTCCCTCCATGGTGCCGTTCACCACCATACGGGCTGGTCACTCGTGCTCCAGGCAATGGATAACACCACTCTTCGACAGTATAGTTGGCAAAGTTTATCGTGAACTGATTGCGATGAGCAAATGGGTCTTTGGCTGCCGCAACCTTCATCACCTGCCACTCGTCAATGTCAACTGGCTCATTTTGAGCCAATACCATTGAAAATGGAAGATTGAAGATTGAAAATTGAAGAAGCAGGCAAAGTAAAATTCTGTTCATCTCTTAACTATGGACTATGGACTAATAAAGATTCCGTTGTAGTTTCGCCCTGTGTTGATAGTCTCGCGACGTGCACTATAGAAGTCTGTTGACGCGCGCGTGCACGTACCTTCTATATATATGTCACTGACACCCATCTCTTCAAGAAGCCAACGGTTCGCTTCCCAGAGGTCAATGTGCCAGCGTTCACCATCGGTTGAAGGAAAACGTTTGGCAATGCGTTCCATCGGAAATGCTTCGTCATTGAAAGCATCATAGACCTCGTCGCCAACCTCAAATTGCAGGAGCGAAATGCCTGGACCTATGATGGCGTGAAGGTCTTGGGGATTGATGGGGCGCATCTTTTCGATGGTCTTCTGAACAATTCTGCTGACTGTGCCTCGCCAACCCGCATGAATGGCTGCTACGATGCGCTGCCTTGTATCATAAAGAAGAACAGGAATGCAATCGGCAGTCTTCACACAAACACAGAGACCTGGCCTGTCTGTGATGACTGCATCTGTTGCTTCGGGACGCCCTGCTGCCTGCATCCACAGGACATTATCCGAGTGAACCTGACGTGGCAGAGCAAGGTCCTCGAGCCGAAGTCCAAGCGCCTCTACCCCACTGTCTCTGCCCGTCGTGAACGCTGTAAGCCAGGAGGGAGTCTTATAAATGATGAGGTTACCCTTCATCATCCTCGTCATATATGAAATCCTCCAACTCGTCGGCATCCTCGATGGCATCGTCATCAAGGATTTCAATCTCTTCGTCCTCGCCCTCGTCAAGCAGTTCCTGACGGAAAGCAGCGAGGTCTTTATTGCGATGAACAATGGTCTCCTGCTGAGTGATGGCTGCCAGCTTGTTGCTCTCGCTGTTAAGGGCCGTCCAAAGAAAGTCTTTGAGTTCTGTCAAGCCATTGCCCGTAACAGCACTTATGAAGACATGAGGCAGGTCATCAGGCAGGTCTTCCGAGAGCATCTCCTGCAGTTCGTCATCGAGGAGGTCGCTCTTCGTGATGGCAAGAACCCTTTGCTTGTCGAGCATCTCGGGATTGAAGTTGCGCAGTTCGCCAAGCAGCACCTCATATTCATGCTTGATATCATCTGTATCGCCTGGTACCATAAAAAGCAAGAGGGAGTTACGCTCGATGTGACGCAGGAAGCGAAGTCCCAAGCCACGCCCTTCGGAAGCGCCTTCGATGATGCCAGGAATGTCGGCCATCACGAAGGATTGTCCGTTTCTGTAAGGCACGATACCGAGAGACGGTTCCATGGTGGTGAAGGGATAGCCTGCAATCTTTGGGCGAGCACTCGATAGAGAACTGAGCAACGTACTCTTTCCTGCATTCGGGAAACCTACAAGTCCAACGTCTGCCAACAACTTCAACTCAAGGATAACAGTACGCTCTATCATCGGTTCACCAGGCTGGGCATATCGAGGAGCCTGATTGGTAGCGGTGGCAAAGTGCTTGTTGCCCATGCCGCCTCGACCGCCCTTGAGGAGCATCACAACCTGTCCGTCGTCGGTTACATCGCAGATGTATTCACCCGTTTCGGCATCATAAACGACAGTGCCGCAAGGAACATCAATGTAACGGTCCTCGCCATCTGCTCCTGTGCTTCCGCTTGGGCCACCATTGCCTCCGTGTCCTGCAAAGACGTGACGCTCGAAGCGAAGATGCAGCAGCGTCCAATAGTTATGATTGCCTCGCAGATAGACATGACCGCCTCGCCCACCATCGCCACCATCAGGTCCACCATTGGGAACGTATTTGGCACGATGCATGTGCATTGAACCTCTGCCACCTTTACCCGAACGGCAGCATATTTTGACGTAATCTACGAAGTTGCTCTCAGCCATTATTTCTGTGTGTCGAGGAACTTGAAGATAGAGGCAATCATATCTTCCTTGTTAGGCGTGTCTGCCCAACGGAAAGTATGACGAATGCCTTCCTTCTCGAACCAATCAATCAGGGGAGCCGTTTGGTTCTGATAGACAGCGAAGCGCTTCTTGATGGTCTCTTCGTTGTCGTCCTCACGGCCTTGTTCCTTAGCACGACGAAGCAAGCGGAACATCAGAATGTCCTCTTCAACGACGAGTTCAATCATGATGCCAAGTTCGTGTCCGCGCTCCTGAAGCATCTTCTTGAGAGCCTCTGCCTGAGCGATTGTGCGAGGGAAACCGTCGAAGATAACGCCTTTGCCTGCAGGTTGAGCGTCGTAAGTCTTGGCGAGAATCTCAATCATGAGGTCATCGGGGATGAGTTGACCGTTTGAGATATAACCCTGAGCAATCTTTCCAAGCTCTGTTCCGTTCTTGATTTCAGCACGAAGCACATCGCCTGTGCTGATGTGTCCCATGCCATAACGTTTTACAATCTCGTCGCTGTAAGTGCCTTTGCCACTGCCTGGGGCACCGAAAATGATGATGTTCTTCATTATTATATAATTGTATAAATATCTTTCGTGTTACGTCCGAAGCCGTCGTAGTCCAAGCCATAACCCACCACGAAGTCGTCGGGAATCTGTTTGCAGCAATAACGGATGTCGAGTTTCACTTGCAGTTTGCTTGGCTTGAGCAAGAGCGTGCAGATGTCGATGCTCTCGGGGTTCTGCTTTTTCAGCGTGTCGAGCATGTGAGCCATCGTGAGACCTGTATCGACAATGTCCTCGACGATGATGACGGGACGGCCTGTTATGTCAATGTTGAGGCCAATCACCTCACGAACGCTGCCTGTCGTATTAGTGCCTTCGTAGGATGCCAACTTAACGAAGGAAATCTCGCAAGGCAGGTCAATCTCTCGAAGCAGGTCGGCTGCAAAGATGAACGAGCCGTTCAGGACAGCGAGGAAGACAGGCTTCTTGCCTTCGTAGTCGCGATTGATTTGGTCGGCAACACGCTTTATCTGACCTTTCAAGGTTCTCTCTGAAATAGAGACTGAAAAAGTCTTATCTTTGACTTTGATGATTCTGTTTCTCTGCATAACTTATAGTGTTTACTTGGTATTAGTTCTTGTCCACCATGGGTCGGTCAGTTCACGAGGAGGATTGGTTCTTGTGGCAGCCACACTTGCTCCACGAACACGGCTGAGCGTCTCGGGAGTCATCTGTAGGAAACTTGCGATGTGAACCATCGGGGCTCGGAGAACGATTTCAGGTTTCTCCCTGAGCAACCTCTCGTAGCGCTCGGCTGCATTCTCAAAGCGCTGACTGTCAGCATGTTCCTGACTGCTGATGGCAACGTGTTCGAGTATCTTCCGATAGAGCATCTCCATCTCCTGATTGCGTACCATCAGACCGAGGAGGATGTCATAAGGGATGGCATAGAGCGAAGTGTTTTCGAGTGCCTCGACGATGAGGCGGCTTGGTTCCTGTTTGAGGAGGCTTTCGATGCAGAAGACGATTCGCCCTTCGAAGGAGAAGTGCTCTGTGACGTCCTTCTTGTTCTTGTAGTAGTACTGTCTGACCATGCCTTTCTCGACGTAATAGAGGGCGTTGCAGACGTTTCCTTCCTTCAGGATGGTGTCGCCCTTTTGGAACTTCATTGGGACGAGAATACTCGCCAACATATCTACTCCAAGTGGCGTCATGGGGCAATAGATACGGGCTATTTCCTTTGCTATGTCGCGAAGATTGTCCATGTTTTGTGTTGTTTGAGGGTGGTTAGTTTTAGGGTGGTTAGTCAAGTTTGAGGACAGCAAGGAAGGCTTTCTGCGGAACCTGCACGTTGCCGATTTGCTTCATGCGTTTCTTGCCTTTCTTCTGCTTCTCGAGGAGTTTGCGCTTACGGCTCACGTCGCCGCCATAGCACTTTGCAAGGACGTCTTTGCGAACCTGCTTCACCGTTTCGCGAGCGATGATTTTGGCACCGATAGCGGCTTGTATGGCGATGTCGAACTGTTGACGTGGAAGGAGTTCCTTGAGTTTCTCGCACATCCTGCGACCAAAGCTTTCGGCGTTGTCGAAGTGTGTCAGCGTGGAGAGCGCATCGACGGGTTCGCCATTGAGCAGAATGTCCATCTTGATGAGTTTGCTTGGTCGGTAGCCTGCCTGATGATAGTCGAACGAAGCATAGCCTTTCGAGATGCTCTTGAGTTTGTCGTAGAAGTCGATGACTATCTCGCCAAGAGGCATTGCGTATTGCAGTTCGACACGATTGCCGCTGATGTATTCCTGCTTCAGGAGTTCGCCTCGCTTGCCCAAACAGAGGGTCATGATGGGGCCGATGTAGTTGGCCGTCGTGATGACGGAGGCGTGGATGTAAGGCTCCTCGATGTGGTCGATGAGCGTTTGGTCGGGCATTCCGCTTGGGTTGTGAACCTCCGTGCAGACGCCTTGCTTGTCATAGACAAGGTAAGAGACGTTGGGGACCGTCGTGATGACGTCCATGTTGAACTCGCGGTCGAGGCGTTCCTGAATGATTTCCATGTGCAGAAGCCCAAGGAAACCGCAACGGAAACCGAAGCCGAGTGCTACGGAACTCTCGGGCGTGAAGGTGAGAGAGGCATCGTTGAGTTGCAACTTCTCGAGCGAAGCACGTAGGTTCTCAAAGTCCTCTGTCTCAATAGGATAGACGCCCGCAAAGACCATAGGCTTCACCTCCTCGAAGCCCGAAATGGCTTCCTTGCAAGGGTTCTCGACCGTCGTAATCGTATCGCCGACCTTCACCTCCGTTGCCGTCTTGATGCCGCTGACAATGTAGCCTACGTCGCCGCAATGGAGGACTTGACGGGGCACCATATCCATCTTCAGGACACCGATTTCGTCGGCTTTGTACTCCTTTCCCGTGTTGATGAACTGCACTTGGTCGCCGCTTCGCATCGTGCCGTTGACGATTTTGAAGTAAGCGATGATGCCGCGGAACGAGTTGAAGACAGAGTCAAAAATGAGGGCTTGCAGAGGAGCCTTCTCGTCGCCCTTCGGACACGGAATGCGCTCCACGACGGCACGTAGAATGTCTTCCACGCCCATACCTGTCTTGCCGCTTGCACGGATGATTTCCTCGCGTTTGCAGCCAATCAGGTCCACGATTTCGTCCTCCACCTCTTCGGGCATTGCGTTCGGCATATCGCACTTGTTGATGACGGGGATGATTTCGAGGTCGTGGTCGATAGCCATGTAGAGGTTGCTAATGGTCTGAGCCTGAACGCCTTGAGTGGCATCCACAACCAAGAGAGCACCTTCGCAGGCGGCAATGCTTCGCGAGACCTCGTAAGAGAAGTCCACGTGCCCCGGGGTGTCGATAAGGTTGAGGACATACGTCTTCCGTTCTCCCCCTAAAGGGGGTTGGGGGGTCCATTCCATCTGAATCGCGTGACTCTTGATGGTGATGCCGCGCTCCTGTTCGAGGTCCATATCATCGAGCATCTGCCCTTTGGTCACGGTGATGGTCTTCGTGTACTCTAACAGTCGGTCTGCAAGGGTACTTTTCCCGTGGTCGATATGGGCAATGATGCAGAAGTTTCTGATGTATTGCATTGAAAAAGTCTATATTTTGCTTTGCAAAGTTACGAAAAAAAGTTCAAAGTTTAAAGTTTGGCGTACAGTTTTTTACATATATATAAAAAAGCAGGTTGCTTGATGGGCAAACCTGCTGTTTGCTTGTCGATGTCAGGGAAAAGTTCTCCCCCTTACGGGGGAGTTAGAGGGGGTCTATTCGAGTCCTTGAATAGTGTCCTCATTTCTAATAACTTCGATGGCGTCGGCTTGTGCTTCGCGACCGGGAACGAGTTGGAAGGTTGCTTCGCTGCGGAGGTCCTTGAAGGGCTTGCCGGGAAGCCAACAAACGTTCACTGCCTCGATGTAGGAGGCGTTGAAGTCCTCTGTTGTCTTAGCGCCTTTGGTGGCGAGTTCGACGTAGAAGGTTCCGAGGTCACCGAGCACTACGCGGTTTCCTGCGAGGAGTTGTTCTTTCAGACAGGCTACGGCGTCGGTGAGGATGCCTTGGATTGTGCCTTTCGAGAAAGGTGAGTTGTGGTCGGCAATGTGCTTACAGAATTGGTCGAAACTGAGTTTTTCGTTCATCTGCGCAGTGCCGTAGGCCTTCGTCTGCGTGATGTCAGCCTTCTTGGTCCCCGGTTTCGTGGACATGATCATAATAGAGTAATTAATCATAGTTGTTTTGGTTTTAGTAGTTAGTTATTTTTAGTGTGTTGAGGTAGGGAACGAGGCGTGCTTAATTCGCGACTTAGGCAGGCTTAGTTCTTGCCTTCAACTATATATAAATACATGCTCGAGGCAAAAAAGTCACGCGCGGAGAGAAATATTTTCAAACATTACAGTTACGTAACTTTTTTGTAATTATGATGTATTGTATAATAGTAAATATATATATATTATATATATATTTAATTTTTAAGATTTAGTTTATGTTACATAAAACATTACGTAACTGTAACATATTTTTCCTTATTTAGATTTATTATTTTTAACGTTTTGTATATCATTAAATAACAAGTAGTTAAGAAAAATGTTACATATTTTATCGTAATATTTTCGCATTTTTAAGAAACTTTAATATTTTTTTTGTATATTTATTAATGAAAGCAGTCCTCGCGAGTTTTGATCTTGCTTGATCAAACACAGGATGTTTTCCACAGAGGGTAGTGCAGTGATGCATAATTGTACTCTGTTGTAAAAATAATCTTCCGAAAAAAAAAATTAGAGAAAATGGAAGAAAAAACTTTTTTGGGAACGATACACCCCCACTCGTACGGTACTAAGATGGCCGACGGCGTAAACTGTATCACACAGAGTTATCTTTTTAAAACTAACTTTAACGCAAACGCTATCCGTGAGCAGAAATCATCTTACAACGACCTTGCAAGTTTTTGCCATGACTTCCAAGGAATGTGGGAAGAGGATTTGACGCTTGTTTCAGAGTTTATACACGAAGGCGAAAGCGAAAAAACAATGCAATGGTACGATCAAGAATGCTACGGTAAACTAACTCTCTCGGATGAGGGTGTCCGCCTCTATCGAAACGAGGACGGTTGGACGATGCTCGTCGCTCTTGATCTTAATGACCTGACGCCTTTCAAGGTGTATAAGGCTATCGGTCGTTGTTTGCGTTTTATGGAAGATTTCCCGGCTCGCAAGCATCAGGGGAAAGAGTATTGGGAAGACGATTTGATTGATCGCGCAGAGCGCAAGTACAAAGAGTGGCTTGAGAAGAAAGAGTCTGACATTATTAATAATAATAAAGATGATCAAGACTTTCCATTCTGATGAGTTGCTATTTTCGCAGATACGACAGGGACTCGGGGAAGTTCGTGTCGAAGCGCATCTTGAACAGAGAGATGCATTTTACCTTACTTGCGAACAAGAAGCACATCGAAGATGTCCGCCTCGTGCGTCAGGCGGCATCCGAAGAGTCCGTAAGGGAGGCTAAGAACCCGACGAAGCATCAGTACCTCTTTGACTACAATGTGCTGCCAAACGAGGATGGCACCGTGGCGGGCACGACACGCGTAAGCAACACTGTCTTTGTTGATTACGACTCGGCTGAACTGAAGGCAGCAGGCGTTACGGCAGAGCAGGTGCTTGACAGAATCGTCGAACTGAAGGCAGAGACACGAGTGGTCTTCGCTTGCTACAGCCTGCGCAGGAATGTCCACGCGGTGTTCTTGAGAGACCCAACCCTGACGCAGCAGGAGAACATCGAGCGCTTCAACGCCGCACTCGGCATCGCGGGACTACAGCCCGACCCGACCTGCATTACCAACCTGCGCGAGGGCACTTTCGCCACTACGATCAAGGACATCGTCTACATCGACGATAGGCTCTACACGGAGGAGGAGATGCCTAACCTCGAGAGCAGCAGCAGAAAGCCGACGAAGGTGGAAACCTCTGAGCCTCAGGCGGAAAGCAATGTGGCCGACGAGGAGCCGACTTACGAAGCACAGCAGGCGTGGATGGAGTGTGAAAAGAGGGCAGGACTACAGCACGGGCAGGTCGATGTCCCGCACCATCGCTACGCTAACCTTATCGCCATCCTCAGCAAGGACTTTCCCGTTTACGTTGCCGAAGAGTCACAGGCATTGGCTTGCATCCGCTATTTCATGCCCGTGTATTGGCAGACGGAGGAGAAGAAGTGCCGCAGCATTGTGAATACAGCCTACCACGAGTGGGACAACTCCTTCAAAATGAGCGCAGAAGCCATCAAGGTCAATGCGAAACTACAGCAGCAGATCCCCTCAACGGACGAGCCGCAGAAGCCGAAGCCCGAGTGGATGACGAAGGCGCCTGAGATGCCACCGCTCGAGGAGTTGCCACGACCGCTGCAACTCTTCCTGAAGCCCTATCCCAAGCAGTATTGGCCCTCGTTGGCTGTCTCTGCGACGGTGCTTTGGTCGGCTCACGCCACCCACTACCGCACCGCGTACGTAGATGGTCGAATGATTGCTCCGTGCGACTACTCTTGGCTAATGGGCGAGAGCCAAAGTGGCAAACATTGGATTGAAGATATGCGCTACGAGATGCTCCGACTCACGCTCGATGCCGATGACAAGAAGGCTTGGGCAGCGCACAAGGAGAACAAGAAGGAGCGGGCCCGCAAGTCCGACAACAAGCCCGACCGCTGCCAACAGGCGCTCAACGTCTGTCAAACTGTCAGCAACACCTCCATCCTCGAACTGATGGAGTTTCAGGGCGGCGACGGCGCACTCTGCTGTTTCTTCCCGGAAGGCAGTCTCCTCGCAAAAGCCATCGGCTTCCGCGACATCACCGACATCCAATTAGAGGGATGGGATGGCACGCAGCACACGCAGTACTACACAAGCGACGCCTCTGTCTCGACCTCCGTCTGTGTGCGACTCAGCATCCTCGCCATCAGCACTCCGCGCGTCGCGCTCGAGCGGTACTTCCGTGCCCGCGACAACGACGAGAACGGACTCCGCAACCGCTATATGATAGTCGCCCTGCCTGAAGAGGAAGAACTGTCTTTCCGTCCGCCGATGAAGGTCAATCTTACGCCCGAAGAGCAAGCCGAACGCGACGGTTATCTGCTCTCGCTGTGGCAGAAGAACAAGAGCATCAACGGCGTCCGCGTCCTCGATTTGCCCCGAACAGCAGAGGCGGTGAATGCCTTCCTCGACAGGTGGGAGGCGTACTACCGGGAAGGTCTCATCAGCCGCGCAGAAGGCAAACTCATTCGTCGAGTCGGTCAGCACATGACGAGGGCTGCAATGGCTTATGTCGCCCTCTTTGGCGGGGAAACCGACGAGGTCCTCAACTTCATCAATTGGCTCGGCGAGTACGTCTATTTCTTTCAGCGTCAACTGTTTGCAGAGGATATGGAACGCGTTGAAGCGGAAGGCAGGCGCCTCCTGAACCGCAGTCTCGACGGACGAACGACCTCGACAGCCGACGTCATCTACGATATGCCGATGGAGTTCACCCGACAGATGTGGATAGAGAAGTGCGCAGCGCAAGGCATCACAGAGAACTGTGCCACGACCTCGCTCAGCCGCCTCTGCAACCGCTCGTCGGGCAAACAACTCGCCGTCTCGCTCGGCAAAGGACAATACCGAAGGCTCTGAAAATGTTACAGTTACGTAACGTTTTATGTAACCCCCGCCATTCACTTGGCAGGGGCTCCTTTACTAAGCAAACAGGCTTGCAAGGAAATATCGCAGTGAATAGCATCGAACGGGCAATGGCAGGAAGTCCTCCTTACGCAATTCTTGGGCTCGACGGCGACGTTCTCGAAGGCTATGGGTCAAGGTCCACGACTCCTGCAAGTAATCCAACGTCAACTGACGAATCCGACGTTCAAGTAATGGATTACCAAGTGACTTCAACTCTTTGATGATGAATCGGATATCATCAAGACGTTTTTGTATTTTTAGGGTCGATTTGGAGTGCGTGATGGTGCCTTCGTGCTGACGATAGTAGTAGGCTTTGGCATCGAGTTCAACAAGTGTTTCAGCCCTCATGAAGAGCTGCGGAGTGAAGAGTTCATCCTCGTGAAGCAAGTCAGGATAGAACCGCAAATCACCAAGTATCTCT
>CACXUA010000058.1 GCA_902770725.1 uncultured Bacteroidales bacterium
GCAACGCCCTCCTTCGCTAAGATGGGCAAGGGTGCGGTTCTTTACATTATATATATAATATTCAGCCGTCTTGCTATGTCTGTAGATGCTCTTCGTTTGGGTTTGCACGAGGATGTTCTTTTCGTCTGGACTCATCTGATAGCCGTCGATGCGGTCAATCTTGACGCGGTTCTTGATGTTGTTCACGTCGAAGAGCACGCCCGTCTGTTCGCCTGTACGGAAACTATGAACAACAATCTGCTTGCCGTCCCTCGAAATCTGGCTGTAAGTTTCGCCATCGAGGAGTGGTGTTACGCCGTAGATACCTCTCTGTGAATACGCGCCATTCGTGAGGTCTCGGAGTGTCAAACCATCGGCTTTAGCGAGGAAAATAGCACAAAAGAGTGCCACAAGAGTTATGATTCGTCTCATCATATCATTTACCATTTAATCATTTACAACTTACCATTTGCAAAGGTACGAAATAAAAATGAAAAAATAAAAATGATAAATGAAAAATTATTTGTAACTTTGCAGGCGTTTCATACAAACAAGCCATTATGGAAAACAATTATCCGTTTATAAGCATGCTTCGCAAGTACGTTAGCAGTAGCGTACTTCTCGTAATAGCCACCATTGCAGCCCTCATCATTGCAAATGGGCCTTGGGGCGACCTCTATCGTAAGTTTTGGGAACTGCCTGTCAGCCTGAGTATCGGAGGCTTCAATCTGTTCAGCCATAACGGGCACGCCATGCATTTGGGAGCCTTCATCAACGACTTCCTGATGGCCATCTTCTTCCTGAGTGTTGGTCTCGAGATAAAGCGAGAAGTGCTTTGCGGAGAGTTGTCGAGCATAAAGAAAGCCCTTGCGCCGGTCATCGGAGCTTGTGGAGGCATGATTCTGCCCGTGATAGTATTCTTTCTGGTTTGTCCGAAAGACCCCGCCATGGAGCGAGGAATGGCGATTCCGATGGCAACGGATATTGCCTTTTCGCTGGGGTGCCTGAGCATTTTCAGCAAACGCTGTCCTATAGGTTTGAAGATATTCCTTGCAGCTCTGGCCGTAGCGGACGATTTGGGCGGCATCATCGTCATTGCAATCCGCTATACCGAGAACCTCAACCTTTGGTATCTGCTTGCTTCGGCGCTGATTGTTGTCGTGCTTTGCATCGGTAATTGGCGAGGCATCCGCACGAAAGCCTTCTATCTCAATACGGGCCTCATTCTTTGGTATTTCATGCTTGGAAGCGGCATTCATGCTACCATCGCAGGTGTGGTTCTAGCCTTCTGCATTCCAGCCAACATTCCGAGAGGCACGAAGTTCTACATCGAGCGCATCCGTCATCAGCTCGACCATTTCCCCTCGACTGTCGTTACGCGTGCGGACCGCAACAAACCCGTCGTGCTGAGCGACGAGGAAATCGCTTTGCTGAAGAGCGTCGAGTCGGCTTCGGACCACCTTGTGAGCCCGCTTCAGGATATGGAGGACGTACTGAAAATGCCCGTCAACTACCAAATCATTCCGCTCTTTGCCTTTGCGAATGCGGGCGTTAATCTGGCAGGAATGAGTCTGATGAGCCTCTTCTCGGGCGTGGGTTTGGCCGTATTTCTCGGTTTGCTAATCGGCAAATTCTGCGGCGTACTGAGTTTCTCGTGGCTCGGCATCAAGTTGGGCCTCATGCAAATGCCCGAAAATGCCAACTGGAAGTCGTTTGCAAGCATCTGTATGCTTTGCGGAATAGGCTTTACTGTGAGCATGTTCATGGCGGCTTTGAGCTATCCCTCTGCCGAACATGCCGACCTGCTGAACGACGCCAAGCTGGGCATCCTTTGCGGCACGATTGCGAGTGCGCTGGTAGGTTGCCTGATGCTTAATAAGTTTCTACCCGCAGCTCCTTCCCCTCAGCCAGGTCAGAATGCTTGACGAACCAGCCTTGTAGCGGGGTTCCGCCAATGGTAATGCGCTTAATCTTTTCGCCACTACCCTCTTTCACGATGTCGAACGACTTGCCATTTCCGAGGGTAAAGTGCACTTTGTCGAAGAGCGGAACCGTCACGATGTATTCCGGATCTGCCGGCGAATAGGTGTAGATGCCTATTGCGTTGAGCACAAACCAGCTCGACATCTCGCCCGCATCGTCCATTCCCGCATAGGCCAAGCCTTCCTTTCCCATGCCGTAGTACTTGTGCATCAAGGTGTTAAGCACGTGCTGAGCCTTTTCCTGTTTATCGACAAAATAGTAAGTGAAGGGGATGCTGTGACCGGGCTGATTGCCGTGACAATAAAGTCCGAGATAGCCCGTGCAATTGAAGGCCAAATAGCCGCCGTTCTTCACGGTAAAGAGCGAGTCGAGTTTCTGCTCCACGGCCTGCTTCGATGGATAGAGCGCAACCATTCCCGTGGGGTCGTGAGGCGCGAAGAAGAGCGAGTTCCAAGCATCTGCCTCGCGATACTGGTACTGATAATACGGGTAGTTCGGACGGAAATCCTCTATCCAAACGCCTTCCCCATTACGCAAGACTTTGCCGCGCCAAAAGCCCGTCGAGGGGTCGAAGAGCGTCTTGTAGTTCTGCGAATTTTTCAGGAGCAGCTGCTCGTTCGCCTTGTCCCCAAGTTCGCGAGCAACAAGGGCCGTTGCATAGTCATCGTAGGCGAACTCGAGGGTCTTGGTGACAGCGCCTTTATACTCATTGCCGGTCTGCACATTGACGGTATCTTTCTCCGAAATCCAGCCGCGCTCCAGGTATTCGTCGAGATACGGACGGCCTCCTCTTCCCGGCACCGTAGCGTTCTTCAGCATGAGGGCATAGGCACGTTTGAGGTCGAAGTCCTTGATGCCTCTCAGCCACGAGCCTGCCACAAAGGTGCTGGCGTGGTCTCCGTGGAAGAATGTGGGCATATAGCCGCCTCGCGCCTCACCCCTGACGATGCAGCTGCGAATGATGTCGCGGGCCACATCGGGCGTTACCATGCCCAGGAGAATGAGTTTGTTGCGATAGGTGTCCCAGAATGATGGGTTGGTGTAGTAGTTGAAGCCGAGCTTCTGGCCTGATGTGCCCTCGACGGCACTTTCGCCATTCACATCCGTGCGGAGATGCGGGAAGAGGAACGTCTTGTAGAACGTCGAATAGAGCATCCGCTTGTCGGCTTCCGTTCCGCCCTCCACCTTGATGTGGCTGAGGATGTTGTTCCACGTCTTGTCGGCATCCTTGCGAACGGCTTCGAAGTTCTTGCCTGCCAGTTCTGCCTCGAGGTTTTCCCTGGCATTCTCGACGCTGACGAACGAGAAACCGATCTTGAGTTCCACAGGTTTCGAGCCCTTCGGATTCTTCAGTTTCACCATTCCGACGGGACGTCTGAAGTTCCTGCCTCTGCCGTCGTTCCTCATCCAGCCGCCTTCTTCCCTGCTGGGTCTGCCCTCTTCCGTCACGCTCTCAATCTCTTCCGACAGCTCGCCATAGAAATAGATGCGCCCTTCGCCGTCCTGGAAGCCCTCGAACGTATTCTTGCCAGCCTGCTTCAGCTCCCATCTGCGCGGATTGTTGTTCGAGCGTGCAATGTCGATGAGCACTCCTCTGTGGTCGCCCTTGCGGAAGGTGTAGCGATGATAGCCGCAACGCAGCGTGGTGGTCAACTCCACATTCACATTATACCTAGCAAGGAAGACCTGATAATAGCCGGGATGAGCCTCTTCATTGTCGTGACCGTAAGGCGAGGCATAGCTCTGAGGCGTGGGCTTACCCTCGTCCGTGACGGGCAGGATGGGGAGATGAAGCAGGTTCCAATGTCCCTTGCTCGTGTGAGCGAAGCCGTAAATCAGGCTGTCCTCGTACTGATAGCCCGAACCCGAGCGATAGGCCGTGACGGGCGTCAGTTGCACCATCGCGTTCGGCAGAGCGGCTCCAGGGAAAGCTTCAGCACCCCATTGCCGTTCACCAGGCTTGGGCACGAAACCCAGTTCCTCGGGCGTCCAAAGCGTCGTAGTGCCCACGAAAGGATTAACAAACTGCGTCACGTCCTCAGCGAAAGAGAATGCGATAACCAGCAAATTAGCGATCAAGAAAGAATAAAACCTATGCATATCTGTGTCTGTTGTCTGTTCTTTGACTCCTTAGAGCAAAGGCGCTTTTCATGCGCGGAAGTCTGTTCTTGGATGCTCTAACACCAAGGCGCGCTTTTCATGCGCGGAAGTCTGTTGTCCGTTGTCTTTTAATCACCTTTTAGACAGCCTTCCCCCGAAAAGGTTTATTGCAAAGCAGAAAAGAAGTTCATTTATTCTCGTTTATTACTTCCCATTCTACTCCAGTTAATTAATTTGTTAATTCACGCTTTTCTTTGTCCTCCCCTTTCAGGGGAGTTAGAGGGGATCTTTGGCGTGCTTCGTGACCGAACTTAGCGTGTTAAATTGCGCACTTTAACGTGCCGAGTTTGCATTTTAGCTGTGCCGCGTTTGCCCTTGTCTGCAGCCGAAGGGCTCGCCTCTCGTTTTTGACACTACAAAGGTACGACATTTTTCCGACACCGCCAAATTTCAGCACTCCAATTGGGCCGATTTTCAGCAGCAATTCGAGCGATTTTCGCAACTCGCTGAAAGTCAGGTCTGTACAAACGTACAAATCGTACAAGCAATTTTGAGACACAAAAAAAAGGAGCTCTCTTTTACTTGAGGGCTCCCTTTTGCTTTTATTTCTCCCAGACGAAGCGGTAGGCGAAACGTCGATTGGGTGCGGTGTCGCCGGTGGTGGAGACGGAGATGATGTCGCCCGGATAGGTGGGATTGTCGGCCCACTTGAAGGACAGGCTGAAACGCTTTCCCCTCTTGCCGAGCAACTTGCGCGGAATGGCTACTTCGACGCACTTCTCCCCTACTGCAACATCCCAGTCTTTCTCGAATTTCGGACTTACCAGTCTTAAATCTTGGATTCCGATGTCAAATTTTCCGTCCTCGTCGGTGTCGATGTAGAGCAACATCCAATTCCTGCCTGTGCTGGGTGTAAGCGGCTGGGCCGTTTCGGCTGCAAAATAGATGTTCTTCTTGTCGACCGCAACTAGGCAACGCGTTATATCGTTACGGCCTGTATTGTCGGTGTAATGAAGGTCTCCGTAGCCGTTGTGGTCGCGATGAATGACATCACCACGGGTATCGAGAAAACTGCTGTCGGGCTCCCATTCGTCGAGTTTTCCGTCGAGCACAATGTGCTGGTAACCGCGATGCACGGGCATGGGTGCAACGCCTTTATAACGGCGGATATTCTGAACCATCTGCATGTAGTAGTTGTCCGTCCAGCCGCCTTTCATGGGTGCGATTGTGCGGTTGAACTCGGCATTGTACTGGTCCACAAAGTAGAAGGGATTCTCCTTTCTGCCGAGGAAATCGATGTGCATCTCGGCCTGCCCCGACGGGTCTTTGCCGTTCCTGTACTTGCCTGCCGTCCACTCATTCCAGTCGTTCAGGTAGATGAAATCAGGGTCAACCTGGAGCGCTTCGTCCCATCTGTCTTGGAAATAGATGCCGAACTGCGTGGGATTGTCCATTTCTATGCCCAACCAAGGCACAAAAGCCTTAGTCGGCATGTCTTTTCCATCAAGTTCGGGCTCCAAAGTTTCGCGTCGCCAACTCTTTCCGGTAATGCTGATGGGGTGTTGTGCAGGCGTGACTGCCATCTCTTCGAGGCGCCCTTGATGCTTGGAGCACAACTCTTCGGGCTTGAGAACTGCCACATTCTTGTCGTTCAGTTCGTAGCCGAAACTCCATTTGTCTTCGCCACCCACATAAGGTGAACC
Source organism: uncultured Bacteroidales bacterium (assembly GCA_902770725.1). Taxonomy (GTDB): domain Bacteria; phylum Bacteroidota; class Bacteroidia; order Bacteroidales; family Bacteroidaceae; genus Physcousia. The sequence continues at coordinate 5,766 of CACXUA010000058.1, forward strand.
AGCCCAACTCTTGTAGCCCCACCACATATTGCGAAGGGTGAAGAACGCCTTTACCTCGTCGCTGTAGTCCGTCTTGCCCTTTTGCCCGCCATTCGGATTGGCATCAACAGAGGGCGTGGCATTGTAAAGTAGCAATGGTTTGCCATCCCAATAGAACCAGCAATCTTGGTAGCGAGGCGTCTTGTAGAAGCGTTCGTAGAGGCTCTGAACGACGTCGATGACGTTGCCGTTGAAGGCCCAGAAGCAGAACTTCGGCACCTTGTTTCCGAGGGCTTTCATTTCCTGCATCGTCGAGAACAGGACTTCCCATTCGTCCCAATAGCAAACGGCATTTGTGACGTCCATAATGAGCACGTCAACTCCCGCATCGGCCAGCATCGAGAGGTCGTGGAAGCAGACATATTTGTCCTGACTGAGGAAGTATCCGTATTCGGGCTCGCCCCAATGATAAGTGGCATAAGGGAAATCGGGTTCACCCTTAGAACGCATGGGATTCTCCTCGAGCAACTTCGTCACATCGTAGGTGTAGGGCTGTCTGTTGTGGAGATTTGGGGTGTGCCAAGTGATGTAGAAGATGCCTACTGTTCGTGGCTTGTCCGTCTTGAGCGGGCATTCCTCGGCGGTGGGCAAAGTGCGGCCCAAGCCGTCGGTGGCAACCCAAGAGCAGCCTCCCCCGTCCCCTCCAAAGGAGGGGAGAACGGAAAGCGCACAGAAGATTGCAAATGCTGTATAAAATTCATTTTTCACTTTACTCCTTATTCGCCCTCTTCCTCTCCAGGTGGTCGAGGATAACCTTTCGCATGCGCATGCTCTTGGGCGTAACCTCCACATATTCGTCGGCTTTGATGTACTCCAAAGCCTCCTCGAGCGAGAAGATTGTGGCTGGGATGATGTGCGCCTTTTCGTCTGTACCGCTAGCACGGACGTTCGTCAGTTGCTTGGCCTTGCAGACATTGATGACGATGTCGTTCTCGTGAACATGCTCGCCAACAACCTGACCTGCATAAACCTGATCCTGAGGCTCTATGAAGAAGCGTCCGCGGTCCTGCAAATGGTCGATTGCATAGGCATAAGCGTTGCCACTTTCCAGGGCAATGAGGGAGCCGTTTACGCGTCGGTTAATGTCACCTTTGTAGGGCTGGTATTCCTTGAAACGATGTGCAATGATAGCCTCGCCCTGGCTTGCTGTAAGCATGTTTGTGCGCAGACCAATAATGCCGCGAGAAGGGATGAGGAACTCGATGTTGACGCGCTCACCCTGGCTCTCCATGCTTGTCATTTCGCCCTTTCTGCGAGTGACCATATCAATCATCTTCGATGCGAACTCTTCGGGCACGTTAATCGTCATTTCCTCGATGGGTTCGCACTTCACGCCATCTATTTCCTTATATATAACTTGCGGCTGACCGACTTGCAGTTCGTAACCCTCGCGACGCATGGTTTCGATGAGAACGGACAGATGCAAGACGCCCCTACCCGACACAATCCAACGGTCTGTAAAGCCTTCGGGAACCTCAACACGCAGAGCAAGGTTCTTCTCGAGTTCGCGCTCCAGACGTTCTCCGATGTGACGGCTCGTGCAATACTTGCCTTCCTTGCCGAAGAAGGGCGAATCGTTGATGGTAAAGAGCATGGACATCGTCGGCTCGTCGATGCTGATGGGAGGCAGAGGCTCGGGATTCTCGAAGTCGCAAAGCGTGTCGCCTATCTCGAAGCGCTCCAAGCCTACAATCGCACAGATGTCGCCCGAACTGACCTCCGAAGTCTTCTGTCGGCCCATGCCCGTGAAGGTGTGGAGCTCCTTGATCTTCGTCTTTTCCATCTGGCCGTTACGATGAGCAATCGTAATGTTCATGCCCTCTTTCAAAGTGCCCCGATGCACGCGCCCCACCGCAATACGACCCGTATAGTTGCTATAATCGAGGCTCGTGATGAGCATCTGCGGGGTGCCTTCCAAAACTTGAGGTTCGGGGATATACTTCAGGATGCAGTCCAGCAGATAGGTGATGTCCTGCGTTGGCGTCTGCCAGTCCTCGGCCATCCAGCCTTGCTTTGCAGAGCCGTAAATGACAGGGAAATCGAGCTGTTCCTCAGTTGCATCGAGGTCGCACATCAAGTCGAACACCATCTCGTAAACCTCTTCTGGACGGCAGTTGGGCTTATCCACCTTATTGATGACAACTACGGGCTTCAAGCCAATCTGCAGGGCTTTCTGAAGGACGAAACGTGTCTGCGGCATCGGACCTTCGAAGGCATCGACGAGCAACAAGCATCCGTCAGCCATGTTCAAAACACGCTCCACCTCGCCGCCGAAGTCGCTGTGACCCGGAGTATCGATGATGTTTATCTTCGTGTCCTTGTAATTGATGCTGACATTCTTAGAAAGAATGGTGATGCCACGCTCTCTTTCGAGCTCATTATTGTCGAGCATGAGCTCGCCAGTCTGCTGGTTCTCGCGAAAAAGATTTCCCGCCAGCAACATTTTGTCCACAAGTGTCGTTTTGCCGTGATCGACATGTGCAATAATTGCTATATTCCTTATGCTCTGCATACTTTTTTTTAATTTCGGCGGCAAAATTACAAAAAATAGTTCAAAGTTTGTTGTTATTTGTTTAAAGAATTTATAAATTTGCACCTTAGAACTAACAACAAACATAAAAACACGCTTTAAAATCTAACTATGAATAGAATTTTAGATTCTTTGTGTATTACCGCTCTTATCCTCTTTCTCTGTGGCTGTACAGAGCAAATCGACACATCTGCCAGATACGTCTTCACGTCGGATTGCGTAATGACCTACCTGAAGAAACACGATTCTTATTCAGAATATGTTAAGTTGGCGGAAGCTACGCCCATCTCCATCATGAGCAAGAGTACTGTCGGAGAACTTCTCTCAGCACGAGGACATTACACCGTATTCGCTCCGACAAACAAGGCGATTGACTTATACCTGCAGCAACTCTACGAGGAAGAGCCCAACCTGTTGAGCGGTCCGTCGTGGGATGCCTTCTACAGCGAGCACAAGCGAGACTCTATCCGAAGAGTTATCGTCTGCAATTCAATCATCGACTCGGGCGACAACGAAGAAGCTTATTTCGTGAATAATTTCCCCTTGAAAAGCGGAACAGAGTTTCCCCTCAACAACATGAACGACCGCAAACTCTCGGTCCGCTATTCCGGAGTCGATTCCGTCTTCATCAATAACACTTGCGACTTAAGCCTTACCGAAAGGGATATCCTGGTCACGAACGGCGTCATTCATCAGGTCGGTCACGTCATAGCCCCCAAAGACATTACAGCTGCGATGTATCTGCAAGACATCCTCGACCAGCAAAAGGAAGGATTCCTCGTAATGGCAAAGGCTATACAGGCTTGCGGACTGATGGACACGCTCTCGAAGATTAGGGACGAAGTTTACGAAGACCTGTACCTGAGAGGCCTCATACCAGACCGTACAAGCCTCTATATCGACGGACATCACCACAGCTCTGCCGGAGGAGAAAACCCGAACTGGACGCCTCGTCACAGGCTCTACGGCTTCACCATCTTTGCCGAGACAGACGATTTCTGGAAGGAACAAGGACTCGATCCCGAAGCTCCTTCGTCAACTCTGCTGCCACAACTTGTCAACTGGCTTGTCGCACACCATCAATATACAATTGGCGACAACTTCGTGACAGACGAGAAATACTCCAGCGAGGAGAACCTCCTCTATCAATGGGTAACGTATCACATCCTACCCTTCCGAGCTCCAGCAGACCGATTGGTGTTCCGCAGAAACGAGTTTGGCTACAATCCCGCCAACCCGCTCCAAATCACCATTCCCATGTACGAAGTTTACACAACCATGGGTAAACCGCGACTGATAAAAATCTTCGAGAGTAAAGAGAGTAACGGCATCTACCTGAACCGCTTCCCCAACCTCGAAACAGGAAGAGAAGAAATCTTGCATGAAATCAGTTGCGACGACAAGAACGTGGGATGCCGCATCGATAGAGACCCAGAAAAAGCAGTCTTGAACGACATCGTCAACTGCATCATCTACCCCATCGACGCACCTCTGTCATACAACGACAACGTTCGCGACGGCTTGGCCAGACAAAGAATACGCTTCGACGGAATGACGCTCTTCCCCGAAGCCATGAACAACGAAATACGCCTCAAACTCTCAACAGACCAGAAGAACCAAGACGTTTATATCCCCGCTACGCACATCTACAACTACTTCGAGAACATGCAGATGAACGACCGAACGATATTCATCTACCTCAACGCATACGGATATACTTGGTGCAACCTGCATAGCGACGAGATGAAAGCAAAGGGACGCTTCGAAATCACATTCAAACTTCCTCCCGTTCCACGTCGCAGCACCTACGAATTCCGTTATAAAGTCCTGCCAAATGGCGACCGAGGCATTCAGCAGTTCTACTTCGGAGACAATCCCGCAAAGCTCCCAGCCGCAGGTATTCCTGTTGACCTGACGCGAGGCATCAGTTCCATGAACGTCGGATGGGAAGCTGACGGTAAAGATGAAGACTACAACATCGAGGTCGACAAACGCTTGCGTAACAATGGCGTCATGAAAGGCGCAAAGAGTGTTTGTGCAGATGGTTCCTCGGATATTGAGCGCAACAGAACTTCCAATCTGCGATACATCATCGTTCGGCAGACAATGGACCCAGACAAATTCTACTACATGAAGGTGAAATCTGTGCTGGATTCAGAGCAGAAAGAGTTCTATATGGACTACCTGGAATACTGTCCGAAGGAGGTTTACGACAATCCCGAAACACCGGAAGACATTTGGTAGAAAAACGTGGCACGCCATCTTGCCCAACTTAACACGCCATCTTTGCAAACACGGCACGTTAAGTTGGGCAAGTTAACGTGTTAAGTTCAGCAATTATCCACGTTAACTTCAGGAATTATCCACGCTTAGTTTTAGGATACGCTTTGTCGCGTCCGTAACCCTGTAACGGTTGTCGCTACGATGGCCGACAAGCCAGATGATGTCTTCGCCTTGAGTGGCTACAAACGTCTCAGCCTTCTCGAAACGATTCAACTTGACGTCGGTAAGGTAATCGCTTACCAACTTCCTGCCTTTCATACCGAAGGGAACAAACGAATCACCTTCACGAACCAGCCGAATCTCAATTGGCTTTGTAATCGAATCGGCATCAAAATAGGCAACATTCGGGCCTGTCTCGCCAATGCAAGACACCATCTCCTGACGGAGTTTCGGCAAAACTTTGGCTTTTGAATTGTGAATTTCGGTTTGTATCAAAACCTCTCTGTCTCGAAGGACTTTATGAGTCTTCGAAGTCCACATCTTTCCCACCTCACTCTTGGCTGCCAAAAGCATCTCTTCCTCTTGGGAACCATTGAAACCTTTATCTGCAAGCCATTCGTGCAACAACGTCGAACAAGAGCAGTTGAGAGCAGAAAGGGGGAAACGCTCTTCCGTGATTCCAAGCTCCACAAATGCCGACTTTACACCTTTAATATAATAAGGAAGGCTGTCTCGAACGTTATCCTGAGCAAGACAAAGATGCTCGACCGCAGCGGGATTGATTTCCTGGAGTAAAGGAATGACATCCAGACGGATGCGATTCCTCAGGTAGGTGCGTTCGGAGTTTGTGCTGTCCGTGACGAACGACTGTTCTCGAGACTTCAGGTAAGACAGAATCTCTTCACGGCTCAAGCAAAGTAACGGGCGAATAATGCCGTCGTTCTTAGGCTGCATTCCTGCCATACCACGCAATCCGGTTCCTCTTAACAAGTTGAGAATCAATGTCTCAGCTTGGTCGTCGCGATGATGAGCTACAGCAACAAAAGCCTTAAACCCATCAGTTTTGAGTTGTGAATTTTGGATTCTGAATTGTTCCAACTCCTCTCTAAACCAGCCATATCGAAGGTCGCGAGCAGCCATTTCTATGCTCACGCCATGCTGTTTTGCATACGCTTCCGTTTCGAAGTGACGGACAGACAAAGGCACATCATTCTGCTTGCAAAGTTCCTCTACAAAATTCTGGTCGCGATTCGACTCCTCACGACGCAAATGGAAGTTACAATGCAAAGCATGGAGCTTGTAACCAAGTTCCTTCATAATGAGCAGAAGCGCAGTAGAATCGGCACCTCCACTCAGCGCAATAAAGACTGTGGCATGAGGTTCAAGCCCAATCTCTTTGGCAATAAATGCTTTTACCTTTTCAATCATTTTCCCTGCAATAGTTGTCGTGCATTCTCTTTGGCTGCTTCCGTAACGGTATTGCCGCTAAGCATGTGAGCAAGCTCCGTGATTCGACCTTCTTGGTCCAGTTGTTTGATGTGCGTCAAGGTACGATTTTCTGCGTCTTGTTTGAAAACGCAATAATGCGCATCGCCTTTTGCAGCAATCTGTGGGAGGTGTGTGATGGCAAGGACTTGCTGACCTGTGCCGTCACTCATCTGTGCCATAATCTGTGCCATCGAACTTGCAACTTTGCCGCTCACGCCAGTATCGATTTCGTCGAAGATAATGGTTGGCAAATGTATCTTCTTGCTTGTGAGAGCCTTTAACGCAAGCATCACCCTCGACATCTCGCCGCCACTTGCCACATCGGCTAAAGGTCTGGGATTCATATTCTTATTGGCCGAGAAGAGGAAAGTTACGTTATCCATACCTGAAGGCTGCAGTTCTTCCGATTTCGTCACGTCTGCACTGAACTTGGCAGCTGGCATATCCATCGCCACAAGTGCTTCTGCAACGAGTTTCTCCACTTGTTTTGCTGCTTTCTGACGACCCGTCGAAAGTTTCTCGGCAAGCTTCTTTGCCTGTTCTGTTTCTGCCTGAATCTGCTGTCGAAGTTCCTTAATATTATCCTCAGAATTGGTAAGCAGAGAGAGTTGCGAACGAATATCCTCGGCAAGGGCAATAAGTTCCTCAGCCGAACCGACATGATGCTTCTGCTCGAGCGAGAAGAGCGTATCCAGTCGTTCTGTAACTTCCTGAAGGCGAGCGGGATTATATTCTACATCTTCTGCAAGACTTTCAATGTCGCCAGCAATATCCTTGACCTCAATCACAACACTTTCGAGGCGCAGCTGATAGTCTTCTATCGAAGGATAAACCTTAGCAATCTGCTGCATCGTTTGGCTTGCACGACGCAAAGCATCAATGGCTCCCACGCCACTATCGCTATCATCACCATTAAGCAACACATCAATTCCTGAGAGCGCGATCTTGATGTCTTCGGCATGAGACAGTGTGCTCTGCAACTCCTTTAGTTCATCATCTTCATCTGGTTGAGGTTTAAACTCGTCAAGCTGTTCCAGTTGATAGCGCAAATAATCCTCATCATTCTGTCGCTTTGCCAAGTTCTCCTCGAGTTCCTTGAGCTTTCGACGCGACTCAACGATTCGTGTGTACGAGTCACGATACTGATTCATCAAATCCTGATGCCCAGCAACGGTATCAACGATGCTCAATTGGAAAGCAGGGTTCTCGAGCAACAGGTTGCTATGTTGCGAGTGGATATCGAGCAAGCGAAGGGCAATTTGACGAAGCACTGAAGCACTGACCGGACTGTCGTTGACGAAAGCTCTGCTCTTGCCATTCGACGAAACTTCCCTGCGAAGGATGCATTCTGAGGGCTCGTAATCCAATTCGTTCTCATCGAAGAGGCTTTGCATATCGTAGCCTTCGATGTTGAAGATGCCTTCCACAGTACATTTAGCAGCTCCAGGCATAATGGCACCCGTATCTGCTCGTCCGCCCATCAGCAGACCTAAAGCACCAAGGATGATGGACTTACCTGCACCAGTTTCGCCTGTCATAACGGAGAAGCCAGGCTGGAAGTCAATGTCGAGCGACTCAATGAGTACGTAGTTATTAATGGTCAGATGCGTTAGCATAGCTTAAATTGTTTATCTGTTTCATAATATCGACGGCTTCGGAGATGGTTTTGACGTCGTCGATGAGGAGACTCATCTTACCTTTGTCGAGCTTGAAGTGACATCGATAAGCATTAGCCTTTGCAAATTCCACAACCTGCCCGAAGACGCGTCCATTGTAGAAGGGATTGTCTGCATCAGGTCCGAAGAAGAGCCTTGCGTGTCCTGCTTTGGCTTTTCCCGTAGCCGTCGGGCTTTGCTTCAGGACAAAGCGTTCGCAACCGAAATGCTTGCCAAGCCGACGAAGCGTCACAACCTTCAGCAAATCGTCTGCTTCTGGCGGAAGAGGTCCGAAGCGGTCAACAAGTCGTTGCCTGAACTGCTCCACATCCTCGTCTCTCTCCATGGCATCAAGTTCACGATAAAGAAGCATTCGTTCGCTTGACGTCGGAACATAATCTTCGCTGAAGTACATGGGCAGGTTGCTATCCAGCTGACAATCATCCACAACCTCAGTACTTTCGACGATGTTGCCATCGCGAACCTCTTCTGCATAGAGTTCGTGGAACTCATCGTTGCGAAGTTCTGTAACGGCTTGGGAGAGAATCTTCTGATAGGTCTCATAACCAAGGTCGGCAATGAAGCCACTTTGTTCTGCTCCGAGCAAGTTGCCAGCGCCACGAATGTCGAGGTCTTGCATGGCGATATGTATGCCGCTGCCAAGGTCGCTAAAGTTCTCGATGGCTTGCAGACGACGTCTCGCATCAATATTGAGCACAGAAAGTGGTGGGGCAAGAAGGTAGCAGAATGCCTTCTTGTTTGAGCGCCCTACCCTGCCTCGCATTTGATGAAGGTCGGAGAGACCGAAGTTGTGGGCTCCGTTGATGATGATGGTGTTGGCATTGGGGATGTCCAAGCCACTCTCAATGATAGTCGTGGAGATGAGTACGTCGTAATCATAGTTCATGAAATCGACCATAATCTTCTCCAGTTCCTCTGGAGGCATCTTGCCATAAGCCACAGCCACACGGCAATCAGGAACGTGCTTGCGAACCAGTTCAGCAAGTTCGGGCAGTTGGCTGATGCGATTGTTGACGAAGAACACCTGTCCGCTACGGCTCATTTCGAACTCGATTGCTTCGGCAATGACTTCGGCACTGAACTGGCAAAGTTGCGTCTGGATGGGATAGCGATTGGGGGGAGGCGTTTGGATGACGCTCAAATCCCTTGCTCCCATCAGCGAGAACTGCAAGGTGCGAGGTATTGGTGTAGCCGTCAAGGTTAGGGTATCGACATTGGTCTTCAGCTGTCGAAGTTTCTCTTTTGTTGATACGCCAAACTTCTGCTCCTCGTCGATGATGAGGAGACCCAAGTCCTTGAATTTGACGGTCTTGCCGATGAGTTTATGCGTACCGATAATGATGTTGACGGTACCGTCTTTCAGGCCTTCGAGCACCTGTTTCGTTTGTTGAGGTGTACGGGCACGCGTCAGGTATTCTATCTTGACGGGAAAGTCTTTCAGGCGACTTCGGAAGGTTTGGAAATGCTGATAAGCCAGAACGGTAGTGGGCACAAGAACTGCGACCTGCTTGTTGTCCACGCATGCCTTGAAAGCAGCCCTGACTGCCACTTCCGTCTTGCCGAAGCCAACGTCGCCACAGACAAGCCTGTCCATCGGTATTTGGCGTTCCATATCGGATTTGACGTCTTGAGTGGCTTTGAGTTGGTCGGGCGTATCTTCATAGAGGAAACTTGCCTCGAGCTCGTGTTGCATGAAGCTGTCACGACTGAAGGCAAATCCTTTTTCTTCTCGACGACGCGAGTAGAGCAGGATGAGGTCGCGAGCGATGTCCTTAATCTTCTTCTTCGTCCTTTCCTTCATGCGTTCCCATGCACCAGTGCCAAGGCGGCTGATGCGAGGTGGCTCGCCTTCACGACCTTTGTATTTGGACACTTTATGCAGGGAATGGATGGAGACATAGACGTTGTCGTTTCCAGAATAAGTTATCTTGATGACTTCCTGCATCTGGTCGCCATTCTGCATCGTGACCAAGCCTCCGAAACGCCCTACGCCATAATCGATATGGACCACATAATCGCCTATCTGGAACTGCTGCAACTCCTTGAGTGTCAGCGCAACTTTGCCTCCTGTAGCTTTATCGCTGCGGAGGTTGTAACGATGGAAGCGGTCGAAGATCTGATGGTCTGTCAGGATGGCGACGTTCAGGTCGTCGTCGATGAAGCCTGCATGCAGGGCTTGGTCAACAGGGGTGAACTGTATGCCGGTCTCCTTATCGTGGAAGATGCTTTCCAGGCGGTCTGTCTGCTTCTGGCTGTCAGCCAGGATGTAGAGGTCTGTGCCGCCTTCCTGCAGCTTCTGGAAAGCAGATATGAGCAGGTCGAAGTTCTTATGGAAGATGGGTTGAGGGTGAGTACTGAATTGGATTAAGGAACAGGGGGGATTAGAGGTTAAAGCTGTTGGCGTCTTCAACTCGATGCGGCGAAAGCCGACAATCTGCTTCTTGAACGCTTCTGGTTCAACGAGCACTTGCCTTGCCGAGAGGTCTTCGGAAGCCTCTTCCTGTTGGACGGTAATGGCTGACCTGCTGAATCCTTCATTAAATATCTGCTCGACATTTTCGCAGAGGAACAGGAGGTCTTTCGTGATGAGCACAGCATCCTCGGGCAGGAACGAGAGGAAACTTTCCGTCTGTCGTCTGTTGTCAGTTGTCAGTTGTCCTATCAAAGTGATACTCTTCTGACGGTCACGGCTGAGCTGGTTATGCACCTCGAAGATGCGGATGCTGTCCACCTCATCGCCAAAGAAGTCGATACGGTAGGGCAGTTCGTGTGAGAAGGAATAGACGTCGATGATGCTGCCACGAACGGCAAACTGCCCAGGCTCATAGACGTAATCCGTCCTGTCGAAGCCGAAACTGAGCAACGTCTCCTGCACGAACATGATGTCCACCCTCTCCCCTACGCTCAAGCTCAAAGTCTGCTCGCTGAGTTTCTGCTTCGTTACGACAAGTTCGGAGAGCGCCTCAGGATGCGACACGATGAAGAGAGGCAAACTTCCTGCAGAGAGTCTGGAGAGCACTTCCGTTCTGAGGATTTCCTGTCCGGCATTGCGTTGGCCGAACTTGATGGCTCGCTTGTAGCTGCTTGGGAAGAAAAGCACCTCGTCGTCGCCCAAGAGTCGCGTCAGGTCGTGATAGAAATATCCAGCCTCTTCCTCGTCATCGAGCACAAAGACATAAGGCACATTCAGCACCTCTGGAGCCCTTTCTGCCAGCGAAGCGAACACAAGAGGAGCGCAACTTCCCTGCAGTCCGGAAAGTTGTATCGTCTTGTTTGGCCCCTTTTGCAGTTCTGCAGCAAGGGCTTTCACGCCAGGATGCCGTGCAAAGATGCCCAGCAGTTTCTGAATCTCCATTTGCGATTGCAAAGATACGAAAAAATTTCTAATAACAATTATAACAGATAATAGTTTTTTTTAGGGGTAGGCAGTCCACTCGAGAGCATCCCTCTCCCTATCTACTATATATCTATATAATTATATATATTAATATAATAAGTAAGAATAAGACTCCCCGCTTGCTCGAGGTGAGGGCTCGAAAAATAAACTGTTATCTGTTATTATTGTGAATACGCTCAAAACAGCACTTTAAGTTTTTTTGATTTATCCACGCAAAAAAGCCCAACTTCGCTGGGAAGTCAGGCTTTCATTTTTTCATTCTTTCTTGGATGCTCTAGCACCAAGGCGCGCTTTTTATGCGCGGAGCATTCTTTTATTTTTTTATTCTTTTACTGCTGTGCCATGATGT
>CACXUA010000059.1 GCA_902770725.1 uncultured Bacteroidales bacterium
TGAAGTTCTTAACAAGAAATATGGCACGAAGGTCAAGACTACGCAGGACGATGCCAACAGCGTGGAGCAACTCGTCAAGCTGTTGAGCGACTATAAACCCGACATCGTAATGAACCTCGCGCTGCCTTATCAGGACCTCACCATCATGGAGGCTTGCCTCGAGACGGGTTGCAACTATCTTGATACGGCTAACTACGAGCCCAAAGATGAAGCACACTTCGAGTATTCCTGGCAGTGGGCATATCGCGAACGCTTTGAGAAGGCTGGGCTCTGCGCCATTCTGGGTTGCGGCTTCGACCCAGGCGTGACGAGCATCTTCACAGCTTACGCAGCCAAACATCACTTTGACGAGATTCAGTATCTCGACATCGTGGACTGCAACGCAGGCAACCATCACAAGGCTTTCGCCACAAACTTCAACCCCGAAATCAACATCAGAGAGATTACGCAGAAAGGTCTCTACTGGGAGAATGGCAAGTACATCGAGACGGAACCGATGGAGATTCATAAGCCTTTGACCTATCCCGGTATCGGTCCAAAAGAGAGTTATCTGCTTCATCACGAAGAGATAGAGTCGCTCGTCATCAATTATCCGACCATCAAGCGCGCGCGTTTCTGGATGACATTTGGTCAGCAATACCTCACTTACCTTGATGTAATCCAGAACATCGGCATGAGTCGTATCGACGAAGTGGAGTACAAAGCACCCAAAGCAGACGGCAGCGGCGAGGCAGTTGTCAAGATTGTTCCCCTGCAGTTCCTCAAGGCGGTGCTGCCCAATCCACAGGACCTCGGCGAGAACTACGATGGTGAGACGAGCATTGGCTGTCGCATCCGTGGTCTCAGAGGCGGTCAGGAGCATACATATTATATATATAATAACTGCTCACATCAGGCCGCATACGAGGAGACAGGCATGCAAGGTGTCAGCTACACCACGGGTGTGCCGGCCATGATTGGTGCCATGATGTTCCTCAAGGGCCTTTGGAACAAGCCAGGCGTCCATAATGTCGAGGAGTTTGACCCCGATCCCTTCATGGAACAGCTCAACAGTCAGGGTCTGCCTTGGAAGGAGATTCACGACGGTGACCTAGAACTTTGATAAACAACAAATAATAAAATAATAAGAATATGGCTAAGAAAGAAAACGAAACAGCTGCCCAAGGGCAGCAGAGCGAGAAGCTGAAAGCCCTGAAGGCGGCTATGGAGAAGATAGAGAAGGACTTCGGCAAGGGCTCTATCATGAAGCTTGGTGAGGAGAGAATCGACAATATCCAGGTCATCCCGACTGGCTCCATCGCACTGGACTATGCGCTGGGTGTGGGCGGTTATCCAAGAGGACGAATCGTTGAGATATATGGCCCTGAGTCTTCAGGTAAGACAACTTTGGCTATTCATGCTATTGCTGAGGCTCAGAAGCAAGGCGGCATCGCTGCTTTCATCGATGCTGAACATGCCTTCGACCGCTTCTATGCTGCCAACCTCGGCGTGAATGTTGACGAACTTCTCATCTCCCAACCCGACAACGGAGAGCAGGCTCTCGACATTGCCGACCAGTTGATTCGCAGTGCAGCGGTGGATATCATCGTCATCGACTCTGTGGCTGCTTTGACTCCTAAGGCAGAGCTGGAGGGCGACATGGGCGACAACAAGGTCGGCCTGCAAGCCCGTCTGATGAGTCAGGCGCTGAGAAAACTCACCGCAACCATCAACAAGACGAACACCACTTGCATCTTCATCAACCAACTTCGCGAGAAGATTGGCGTCATGTTCGGCAATCCCGAGACGACCACGGGTGGCAACGCGCTGAAGTTCTATGCTTCTGTTCGCCTTGACATCCGCAAGTCTCAGAGCATCAAGGACGGCGAGACCATCATCGGCAACGAGGTGAAGGTGAAGGTTGTCAAGAACAAAGTGGCGCCTCCATTCCGTCGTGCCGAGTTCGAAATCATGTATGGCGAAGGCATCTGCCGTGTCGGAGAGGTCGTTGACCTTGGTGTTGACTTCAAGATCCTCGAGAAGAGTGGCTCATGGTACAGCTACAATGGCAGCAAGCTCGGACAGGGTAAGGAAGCTACTAAAGGCGTCCTCCGCGACAATCCGGAGCTTTGCGACGAGATTACCGCCAAGATTTACGAGGCTATGAATGCCAAGAAAGAATAGCATTCCCAAGCCTGATAAAAGGAAGGCGCACTTCAAAAGAATGAAGTGCGCCTTTTCTTATTTCAAAACGCGGCGTGCCATGTTCGTCAACTTGGCGTGCCATGTTTACCAATTCGACGTGCCATCTTTGCCAACGCGGCAGGCCGCGTTTTTTGATGCAGCTACTTGGCGTATGCGATGGAACGCGTCTCGCGGATGACTGTAATCTTGACTTGGCCAGGATACGTCATTTCGTTCTGTATCTTTGTGGCGATGTCAGTGCTCAACTGCTCAGTCTGCTTGTCGTCGATCTTGTCGGCACCAACGATGACGCGCAGTTCTCGGCCTGCCTGGATAGCGTATGTCTTGACCACACCTGGGTGGCTCATAGCGATGTCTTCCAAGTCCTTGAGACGCTTGATGTAAGCCTCCACAATCTCACGACGAGCGCCAGGACGGGCGCCGCTGATGGCGTCGCAGACCTGAACGATGGGGGCCAGCAATGTGGTCATCTCCATTTCGTCGTGGTGAGCGCCAATAGCGTTGCATATCTCAGGCTTCTCTTTGTACTTCTCAGCCAGCTTGGCACCATAAAGAGCGTGTGGCAGTTCGGGCTCCTCGTCGGGCACCTTGCCGATGTCATGCAGCAAGCCAGCACGCTTTGCCTTCTTCGGGTTGAGTCCCAACTCACTTGCCATGACTGCACAAAGATTGGCTGTTTCGCGAGCGTGCTGCAGGAGGTTCTGTCCGTAACTGCTGCGATATTTCATCTTACCTACGATGCGAACCAACTCGGGATGCAGTCCGTGTACGCCCAAGTCGATGGTGGTGCGCTTGCCCACCTCGAGGATTTCCTCGTCGATCTGCTTCTTGACCTTCGCCACAACCTCCTCAATACGGGCAGGATGAATGCGTCCGTCGGACACAAGCTGGTGCAGAGCCAGGCGACAAATCTCGCGACGAACGGGGTCAAATGCACTGATGACGATGGCTTCGGGTGTGTCATCGACGACAATCTCGACGCCGGTAGCAGCCTCGAGGGCACGGATGTTGCGTCCCTCGCGACCGATGATGCGTCCCTTCACCTCGTCGTTGTCGATGTGGAATACCGTCACGGAATTCTCCACAGCCGTTTCCGTAGCCACACGTTGTATGGTCTGGATGATGATGCGCTTGGCCTCTTTGGTAGCCGTCATGCGTGCATCGTCCATAATCTCGTTAATGTAAGCAGCAGCATTCGTCTTTGCTTCGTCCTTCAAAGACTCGACCAGACGCTCGCGAGCCTCTTCGACACTCAGGCCGGAAATCTCTTCGAGCTTCGTACGCTCCTGATTGATGAGGTCGGAGAAGCGTGCATTGACCTCTTCTTCCTTCTTCTCGAGGAGTGCCTGTTGCGTCTCCATGCGCTGACGCTGAGCGTCGGCTTCCTGTTTGCGGCGTGTCAGTTCGTCCTGCTTCTGGTTGAGCTGCATCTCGCGCTGCTTGATGCGGTTCTCCGATTGCTGTATCTGCTGATTGTGCTGACGCACCTCCTTCTCGAGTTCCGTACGCTTGCTCAAGAATTTCTCTTTCACCTCAAGCAGTTTCTTCTGCTTGATGACTTCAGCCTCTTTCTCGGCATTCTCGCGAGCCTCTTCAGCAAGAGATTTCCTCTTGGCTGGCACAACGACGAAATACCATATCGCTACAAGGGCAAAGAATGCCACAACAGCGACCAATAAGGCAACTATGATATCAATTGTCATGAATAATAAAAGTTAGATGTATTGTTAATATTCGGGGTCACTCACTTTCTTACTTACTTCTTGATGAGTGCGGCCTCGACTTCTGAAAGCAACGGACGGAGAGCCTGCAATATAGGCTGTGCATCGTGGGTGGTCTCCTGTCGCTTGCTCTGAACTGCAATGTCGAGGATTGTCATCACCAGATACATCTCAGAATTCTGTCCGGGATAGTTGCTCGTATAGAAGCTGAACCTCTCCTTAATTAGCTTTTCAGCCTGACGATAAATGTATTCTTCGTCACGCTTAATAGTCATGGGCAATGTCCATGAACCGAAGTGGAGAGTTATTGATAAGGTGTCATCCATAATCTGTTACTGTGTTACTTTGAGCATAGAGATGCACCGGTCAATATCGCGCACCATCGTTCTGATACGACCTCGCATGTCTTTGACGTCATCGTCGGCCATATCGATGTACTTAGCCATCTTCAAACGGCTGTATTGTTGCTTGAGTTCTTCGTTCTGAATCTGAAGGTTCTTTATCTCGTCAATCTTCTCGTCAAGTTGCTTGCGCAGTTCTGCTTGCTCTTCCTGCTGTTGAGCCTGTTGCAAGATGAGCTGCCTGACGCGTGTTTCCAGTTGGATGATGAGATCTTTCAGTTCCTGATTCATAACTTAATAACCCAATTTGCGGGCAAAGATAATACTTTTTTTTTCAATATGCAAGTTTATTGCTCACTATTTTTTTTAGGTTCCTTTTTTGCAAGCATTACAATCGTGTGGACATACTCCGTCATCCAGGGTTCTGTGTAACCAAGAACGGCTTGATATTTCCGGACAGAGATACAGGCACGACGCACGCCTTCGTCCTTCCAATCATTCTTTGTCATAACATCGTGAACCTGCTTTGCCACCATCTCACGAAGCGCACCTCGGAAGAAACCAGGCAGTCGCATTTTCCATTGCATCAGGTTGCCCATGAGCATCATCAGGTCTTGGCTGAAGCCTTGGAACTGAATGAGATAACTCTGAGCATCTTGTATCTTGCGGCAATGCTTGCGGATGCTGCCGTCAATCTCTGTAAAGAAAGAATCGCTGACCTTGTAAATGCTTTGCATAAGTTTGCGGCAATGTTTCTTTTCGGCAATGCCAAGCTTGTTGTTGACCGTCGCCACATGATAGGTTTGCTTGAAGATGCGCAGGTCGGGCAATGCTCCAAGGTTGTTGATGCCAAGTTGTGATGCCATAACAGCCTGGTAATAGACGCGGATGAGGAGCATGAAGTCCTCCATGCCGCCTACCTTTATCTGTTCCTTTTCCTTGTTCCTGCGGAAGAGTTTACTGAATATAGACATGAGTTTTGTTACGGATTAATACATTATATATAATTAATAGACTTAGCTTTGGATTGCTTTATTAGTGTGCCAAGGCGCTGGAGCATGATGCGCACATCAAGCCAGAAGCCCCAATTGTGCAGATACCAAACATCTGCTTTAGTACTGCCCTTTGTTTGTGAAGGAAATGAATAGCCTATGATGCCTGCCTTGAGGCGACAGTTTGAAACGAAGAATTGTCTTAGTTCTCGACGATACTCGGGATAACGTTCTGGTCGCATCATTTGGGAACCTACGATTGTCATACTGCCCCACAACACACACAGGAATTGGGGGAGCAACTCCATGCGTGAGTGTGTAAGGAATTTGCCGAAGGGGAAATAACCAGGATCGTTTATGCCATCAAGGAAGGATGGCGCAGCATCGAAATGTCGCGTGCGGAAGGTAAAGCTTTGGAATGTCTTGCCGTTCATGCCGCACATATGTCGTGTTATGAAGATAGGACCTCGGCTTTGCCTTTTGATGCAAATGTAGGCAATTGCAGCAAAAACAGGGAAGATGGTGAGTAGGATGATAAGACTAATGACGATGTCAGTCAGTCGTTTTATCATTCTGTTGAAGGTGCTTTGCAGGGGAAGTCTGGCTGGCGAGAGTACGCTGATGTTGCCTCGGCATTCGCTTCGCATGGCTTTGTTCAGAGCAAACACAGGCTGAGGCAGTAGATGAAGCACTAAGCCAAGTTTTCGACAGGTGTGTGCAATATCCTCAAACTCTGCTGTTGGTAATGACGAGGGAGAGCAATAGACGCTTTCTGTCTCTGGATGTGCTGTGAAGAATGCTTCCAGTTGCTCTGTTGTGTTGTTCTCTAAACGTGCAAGTTTAAGGCCGTATGTATTTTGCATCAAGGCTTTCTGTTGCCAGGCTGAGTCATCGTTACAAATGATGATGCCGTGTTCGTTGTGGCGCATGCTGTAGTGAATAAACCAGTTGTTGAGGATGAGCCGCTCAATGGTTAAAACCACAAAGAAGAGGATGCAGGAGAGGAAAAGGAGAGAATTCCTTTCCGTGAAGACTGCAAAGGCAAGTACGCTGACGGACAGAGCCGTCTTCATGGCTTGGGCCACCACTTCGTCGCGACGAGCAGTACGGCTATAGGCATTGTTAGGGATGAAGCGTGTTACGACAAATAACAATACGAGCCCCAAGCCAAAGATGACAAGCCATGCGAACGAAGAATCTGCTCCAACTCGTATGTTCTTCAGCAATGAGACTACATAGACGCAAGCAGCCACGAGTAATGCTTCTACCAAAAGTGTCAGACAATCCCGAAGCCAATGACGTACAGATATGGTTGTTTTGTTCTCTTGCATAATGAAGGAGAATATGCTTCATGTGCACATACTCCGTAGGCAAAGTTACGACAATTTGTGCGATATATGGCAAAGAACAGTAAAGAAATCTATGCTAAAGATAATTTTTCGTGCAAATCCTTTAACATTATTATAATAATTAGTATCTTTGCACGCTGATTGGATAATAGCGCAAATAAATTAATCTTAAGATAACATGGCAGAATACGTCGCTAACGAAGAATTACAGAAGGAAGAAGAGTCTGGTGGCTTTAGTCTTTCTGCGATATGGAACATTATAGTGCTTAACTGGCAGTGGATACTGTTGTGCGCGATTATAGCTTTGGGCATTGCCTTTTGCTACCTTCGCTATACGCAGCCTGTATATACATCGGTGATGAAAGTGCTCATCAAGGATGATGACAGCAAGCAAATGTCAAGGGGAAACAAGATGAATCTGGGCGAGATGGGCGTCATCTCCAACAGTAATGGTTTCGACAATGAGCTTGAGATCCTGACGAGTGTCAACGTCAACAGTCGTGTGGTGAAGTCCTTGAAGCTTTATGTCAGCTATGCTATCGAGGGTCGTGTCCGCAAGTTGGAACAATATCAGAGCAATCCCATCATTGTTGATATGCCACAACATCAGCTTTCTGTCCTGCGTACTCCTATTGAGATAGAGATGACGAAGGCAGGTAAGGGCTTGCATGTGATGGGCAAGGTGAGGATGGCAGGACAGAGTGAACCTGTTACCTTCGACCATGATCTCCAGAAGTTGCCTGGCAGTATCAATACACCGATGGGTGTTATCATTTTCCAGCAGAACCCAGGAACCAAGTGGAAGGACGAGAAGCTTTACGCTACGATTCTTCCCATTGAGACCGCTGCACGCATGTACAGAGGCAAACTCTCGGCTGGTCCGACAAGCAAGTTCTCTACTGTGGCACGTGTATCCTTTACCGATACGCAGATAGGTCGTTCGGCCGACTATTTGAATGAGTTGCTCAAGTCCTATAACGACGATGCCAATGAAGATAAGAACGAGGTGGCTATGAAGACTGAGGAGTTCATCAAGGAACGTATCGATGCCATTCGTGGTGAGTTGGATGTGACCGAAGGTGAACTTGAACAGTATAAGAAGAGCAACGAGTTGATCAATCTTACTAATGATGCTACGACAGCTCTCTCGAGCACGACGGAGTATCAGAAGAAGCAAGTTGAGTTCGAGACCCAGTTGAACCTCATCAATGCTTTGGTCAACTATGTAAACAATCCTGCCAATGCCATGCAGGTCATCCCTGCTAACCTTGGACTTGCCGATGCCAATCTGAATGCCACTATAGCCCGATACAATGAGGCTGTGCTGCAGAGGAATCGCTTGCTTAAGTCTTCTGGCGAAGACAATGCTGTGGTTCAGCGCTACACAGCTCAGTTGGAAGAGATGTGGCCCTCCATCAAGATGAGTCTCGACGCCATCAAGAATGATGTAATGACGCAGAAGGCAGGAGCCGACAGCCAGTACAGGATGTTCAGCAGCCGCATAAGCAGTACGCCTACTCAAGAGCGTGCTTTGACCAACATGAGTCGCCAACAGGAACTCAAGGCTAACCTTTACCTGATGCTTTTGCAGAAGCGCGAGGAGAACTACATCTCTCTTGCCAGCACAGCGGCCAAGGCTCGTATGATCGACTCTCCGCAGTTGGTGGGAATGGTTTCGCCGAAGTCCAACATGATTTGGCTTGCTGCTTTGTTGATTGGCTTAGGCTTGCCTATCGTTCTTCTATACCTGATGGATCTGCTTCGTTATCGTATCCAGGGTAGGGAAGATGTGGAGAAATTGACGAAGATAAGCATTCTTGCAG
Source organism: uncultured Bacteroidales bacterium (assembly GCA_902770725.1). GTDB lineage: Bacteria > Bacteroidota > Bacteroidia > Bacteroidales > Bacteroidaceae > Physcousia. The sequence continues at coordinate 8,411 of CACXUA010000059.1, forward strand.
ATATTCCTATGGCAGGCAAGACGGTCGATGGCGAGAAGGCCCTCGTTGTCCGCGAGAATACCAACGACTCTATGGAGGAGGCTTTCCGAGGACTGCGTACGAATCTCCGCTTTATCCTCGAGTCGGACGAGAAAGTCATCTTGTGTACGAGTTGTATTCCTGGCGAGGGAAAGACATTCGTTTGTACGAACCTGGCTATGTCTATGGCTTTGATGGGCAAGAAAGTCATTGTGGTCGGTCTTGACATCCGTAAGCCTCGATTGGTAAAGCTCTTTAATATCCCAGCCGACAAGAAGGGCATCACGACTTTCATCTCAGGCAACGACACTACGTACGAAGCCTTGGAGTCACAGATAGTTCATGGTGTGGTCAATAAGAACCTTGATGTTCTGCCGGCAGGTATCATTCCTCCCAACCCGAGCGAACTTATCTCTCGTGATCAGCTCGACCGCGCTGTTGAGTTGCTCAAGGAGCATTACGACTACGTTCTGCTCGACACTCCGCCTGTCGGACTGGTCAGCGATACCCTTTCCATCGGTCGTGTGGCCGATATGAGCCTCTTCGTTTGCCGTGCCGACTACAGTCCGCGAGGCAATTTCGACCTTATCAATGGCTTCAAGGATGAGAACAAACTGCCGAAGATCAACCTCGTACTCAATGCAATCGACATGAGGAAGAAGAAGTACGGCTACTATTACGGCTACGGTAAATACGGCAAGTACGGTAAGTACGGCAGGTACGGTTACGGCAAGGGACGTTATGGCCATTATGGTATCTACGGCCATTATGGAGCCCAGGAAAGCCGGGAACATACGGAGAAGTAAAGGAATGTTAAAAACTCGGCGTGCCGCGTTGGACGATTCGGCGTGCCGCGTTTGCAATATCGGCGTGCCATGTTTTCAAACGCGGCACGCCGATATTTTTCAGGAGCTATACCTCTTTTTTACATGGGGGAAAGCGTACGGGATGATTTCCTTATAAGCCTGCGCTGATATAGTATCGGGGGCCTGCTAGGAAATAACTCATATAGGCCTCGGCACGTTCGACGGCTGTAGCGAGGTCGTCGCCCTTAGCCAGATGCGTGGCGATGGCGCTGGCAAGGGTGTCGCCAGTTCCGTTGCGGTCGTCGAGAACAAGTTTCTTCTTCGGATGTGGAGTGAGTGTTCCGCTCGCGGCGTCATAGAGATAATCCACCAGGTATTTGCCCTCTTCCACACTCTTCACCAACACGCTGCAACCCCATTCGGCCAACTTCTTCAGGTCGTTTTCGGGGTCAGTTATCGCATGTCCCAGCAGGAACTCCGCCTCGCGGACATTCGGTGTGATGAGCGTTGCGAGGGGGAAGAGCTCGTTCTTGTAGGCAGCAATCGCAGCGTCGCTGACAAGTTGCTCGCCTGCAAAGTTCACGATGACAGGGTCGATGAGGATGGGTTGACGATTATAGCGTCGCAACACGACGGCAACAGCACGGATAATCTCCTCGGTAGGCAGGATGCCCGTCTTGATGCAGTCCGCGCCAACGGTGCTCAGAAAAGACTCTGCCTGAGAGACAATCAAGTCCACCGGCAAGTGATGAATGCCCTTGATGCGGTTCACGTCTTCGTCAACAATACACGTCAGTGCAGCCGCTGCCCAGCCTTCGCAGCGAGTAATCGCCTTGATGTCTGCCTGAACACCCGCACTGCCCAATGGTTCGCTCCCCGCAATGAGGAAAACCTTGCCTGTATTTACCTTTTTCTCCATAACAGGGCACAAAGTTACGCCGAATATAGTGAAGAATCAAAAAAAAAGTAATAAATTTGCAATTCCAAAGTGAAATATGCACTTCCGCCGAATAGTTATAACGTAAATATATATGAAAAAATACCTGATAACACTACTTCTGACATTCCTTTGTGGCCTTTTCGTTGCAGCACAACCTCTGGCAAGAAAAGCCCCAGGCTCCCATAAGCATCACACACAGCGCTTGCCGGGCGTTAACGAACGCCGGTTGGCCCGACTGGACAAGATGCGTCAGGCCAACATCTCCCTGCGCCATCGTCAGGGACCTTGGCGCGCTAATGCACAGAATGAGACTAAGAAAGGTCTCGTTTTGCTCGTGGAATTCTCCGATGCCTCAATGAAGAGTGGAGCAGCCGAGCGGTGGAACAATCGTTTCAACCAACAAGGCTTCTCCCTAGACAATCACGTCGGTTCCGTACGTGACTACTTTATCGAACAAAGCTATGGACAGCTCACGATAGACTTCGACGTTGTCGGCCCATTAAAACTCTCCAAGAATCACGACTACTATGGCACGGCGCCAAATAGCGACTTGGATGACAGAGCAGCCGAGATGGTCATAGAAGCGTTGAAACTCGCTGACCCCCAAGTCAACTATGCCGATTATGATTGGGACGACGATGGCTGGGTAGATCAGGTATATGTCATATTTGCAGGACAGACATACTATGCTACCCCAGACTATATATGGCCCCACGAGTGGAGCCTTTACAGTGCCCAGTACTACGGAAGCGGCTCGGGCTATCAATATCTGGATGGTGTCTCTATTGATACCTATGCAGTTTCCAACGAACTAGCCAATGCAACGACCTTCGAAGGCATAGG
>CACXUA010000060.1 GCA_902770725.1 uncultured Bacteroidales bacterium
GTTGGCGTTGAGGGTGCTGGGGTCAATCTCATTCATGGTGAGCACGGCCTCCCCGAAGAACCCCGTCCTGACGTATTGCTCCATGAGCTGGCATTTGCATTTGTCTGCCTTGTCAATGTCTCTTAGGTAGTAGTCAAGGTAGAAGCTCAGTTGCGTACCTTTCTTTATCTTACGTGTACGCAAGGTTACTGTCTTGCAAATGTTACTCATACTTGTATGAAATTTGTTTTGTTAATAATCGAAGGCTATGCATCTCATAGCAGGTGCAAAGTAACTGCGTGATGGCAGAGTGACCAACTTACCCTTTCATAACTCATGGATAATTGCACTTTCACGCAGTTGATGCTTATTATTTGGCGTTATTGGAGTCTGTAACCCCCGAATTGCGCTAGTCTGCTCGCCATTATTCGGTCTAATTCCTCCTTGACAATGAGGTTCTGCACTCCGACTTTCACCTTGGTGAGGTTGTTCGTCTTGACGATTACGCAGATGTTGCTCTTGGTCATGCCGTATTTCTCGGCAGCTTCGGCTGTGGTGTAATAGGCATCACTCGCCTTCAGGTCGGGGCGGAAGATGTCATCAAGATGTTTCTTGGAATAATAGGTCTTGCCATATTCTCGCTTTGTGGGAATATGGCGGCGGTAGGCTTGGCTGCGTAAGGATTCCTTGGTCGTGGAATAGAGGGATTCTGCCTCATCCGTTGTCAGCCATTCTGTCAGGGCTTCTATCTCGGCAGTCACTCCGAAGAGTGCATCCATGTGCTTTCGGCTATAATAGTTTTTGCCTGCAATCTTGCACACAGGTATGTTGTTTCTCTTGGCTGAAACATAGAGCCATGACTTCTTAACCTTGTAGGTTGCCATAACGTCCTCGCCAGAGATGTATTCAAGTGGTTCAATGTCTTGAAAAGAGTTCTCTTTCCTCGATGACTTACTTGAATCATGTTCCTTCTTCAACGAAAGGGAAGAAGGATTCTTAGGTTTGGATGTTGGCAAGACACGATGATAAGGATTTCCTGCAAGCATTTCAATGTCTGCCTTGCGGATGAATGCCATCCGGCTGCTGATTCGGGATGCAGGAAGTTTACCCTCGTTTACCAACTTGTAAACGTACTGACGGGAGCATCCCATAAGGATGGCAGCCTTGGAGAATGTGAGATACTCCTGACTGGCGATGTCTATAACAGGCTGGACTGCCTTCAAAAAGTCCTGTTGTCTCTTCTTGCGTTGAGCCTTTGCCGCCTCGGCACAATGTTCTGAACAATACCTCTGCGAGCCGCTGTTACAAGTGAACTCCTTTCCGCAGAAGGCACATTTTCTTGTCTTTCTCATTTGACTCCTTTTTATGTGATTTTACAATCAATTTCTTGCAAACCGCCACGGAGTGAACCTTAGTCAATCATTGACAATCCTTGTCAACTCATTCCACGATGTCACGTTTTTCAAATGAGGTCACTTCCTTGATCTTTTCCCTCTCGTTCTTCTGTCAACTATTGTCCACTCTTGTCAACTTTTGTCAACCTTGTCCACGAGATGGCAAAATAAAAGCCCTCAAAATTCTCCGCGGTAGAAATGCGTTGCAAAGATAAGCGGATTTTTGAGAACCACCAAAAAGCAAGTCTGAAGTGTTAAAATCTAAAAGTAGTTGATATACAGAGATTTATCCCTATGTGTTTTTCATTGTTTGTGGTTGTTTAGAGGTCTCTAAATACACTCCTCAAAGGCACTGTAAGAAATGTCCGTTACACTATTGGGAATAGTGATTGAAGTCAATCTACTACAACCATCGAAGGTTCCTTGTTCGATGCTTGTCACATTGTTTGAAATGGTGACTGAGGTCAAGTTTGTGCAACCCTGAAAAACCTGATTTGCGATTCTCGTAACACTGTTAGGTATATCAATAGAAGACAAACTCCTGCAGTTCAGAAATGCAGCACTGCTTATTTTCGTCACACTATTAGGGATAGTAACAGAAACCAAATTATAGCAATCCTCGAATGTAAGAAACTCTATGGTAGTAACGTTGTTGGGAATGTCTATAGAAGTCAGTTTGCTGCAGCCCGAGAAGGCATACTCGCCGATGCTTGTCACACTGTTTGGAATAGTGATGGAAGTTACATTAGAATTTTTAAAGGCAGCGCCTCCTATGCTTGTCACGTCGTAATCAACACCATTATATGTGACTTTTTCTGGGATGTTGACTGCACCAATATAAATATAGTTATCAGGAGTGCTGGTTACTTCTGCCACTTTTGCCTTGGATACCAAATTGTACCAAATCCCATCAATCTCGACGGCATCTGCAAGGGCATTAACGCTTGCCAGCAGTGCCAGCATGGAAAGAATTAAATGTTTTAGTTTCATAAATGTTAGGTATTGTTAAGGAAATAGTATTATTTTTTGTTTTTTACGATTCACATCATTGAGAAATGGGTAAAGTTCTTTTTTAAGTATTGACTCTGCCTGAGCAATGTCGCTTTTACAATTGTTTGGACTATCAAAGACTATGACTTTGATGTATAAGTCTTGAATTACATCAAGTGCTTTTTCGATGCAAGTGTTTTTGTATTTGTTATCCTTAGAGTTTAAGAAGTCTTTCTGAGTCGTAAAGCCAGAAAGCAGCCATGCAATGTTTTTCAACAAACTGTTCATATAGTCGTCATGTCGCGGAGCGAAGTGTGCACCAATCCTTTCGACAAGTGCTCGACTACTAGCTTTTCCTACATACCAACAAATAGAACCATTCTTGGTGCTTGTCTGTTCTTCCTTTTCTCCCATAATCTGATACTTGTTCCCCTGCTGAAAAACGTATACGCCATTACACTGGTTTGCAGGTAGCATCAGGTCGGAATACTTCAGATCTTTGACCAATACTCCGGGCATCTTGTTAATGGCATTGACAAGTATCTTGCCATTATTAGCCTTAAAATGGGGAAGACTACTGATTAGTGTAATTAGTTTTGTGTTCATTTCGTGTTATTAAAGGTACTATAGTTGTATTATTTTCATAGTTATATTTATTGTTTATGACTGCAAATACACGCAAATATAATAATGTATAGAGCTTTGACTATCGGGCACAAAGAAAGCGTGGAACTGCATGTACCATCTTCAAGCTGAGGTACGTAGGATGACCCCGAACGGCAAAAGATGAATAAGAACAGTTCCACGCTATCGCGTGAAGCTGTTACGTCTCGTCTTATTGCCATTCAGAGCTCCTGTTTTGACAGGTACCCCGGGGCTTTCTGCAATGATGAAAGTTTCCTACGTTTTCAGCTTGCAAGAAAAGAGCATAACGCTTCGATTATTTCCAATAAGTTGTTTTGCCAGCCGCTGCCGACTGCCTTGTCTCTTCAGCCTTCTTTACATGAAAGGGCGGAATGACACAGGTATTGCGTTACAAATTTACACTTTTATTCGATTCAAACAAAAGAAAAACAAGAAAAACTTTATCAAACAAAATCAAAAACACTCGTCACTCGTCAGGTTTTGGGGTTAATGCAAAGAATCTCAACAACATAGAACATGACGAGTGCATGATGAGTCGTCAGGAACTCGTCAGGGTGTTACTTTCTGATTTTCAAACGATTAGGGCAAAATATAATGAGTGATGAGTAAAATGCAAATTCATTTTATTCAAAATTTCCCAATCTGCCTACATGCCTACATGAATATGGTTTAAGTTCAAGTGATTCAATGGCTTAAGAAAATTCAAGCCTACATAAAGCCTACATAGAACCTACATAAAGCCTACATGGTGCCTACATGGTGCTTCATTGCCAAACGTGGCACGTTAAGTTCTTGCGCTCCGTAGGTGCTCAGGCGGCATAGCCGGAAGGCAAACGTGGCACGCTTAGTTGGTCAATTAAGCACGTTAAGTTTGCCGATGAAGCACGTTAAGTTGGCCCACATCGCTGCCGTCATTTCCTGTCGAGGCTGGCGATTTCTGGGAAACAGCCCCCTTGGGGGCTTATTCTCCTAAGAATTCGCGTGCTTTTTGGAGGGCAACGTCGATGTGCGGACAAATGTGGCCGCTCTCCATGAGGTCGTAGAAGCGTGCTTTCTGCAGCTGGCTATGCACTTTCGGATTAACGCCTGAGAGAATGACGTGGATGCCTTCCTCGTGGTTCATCTCGATGAGGTTGGCAAGGTTATGGATGCCTGTCGAATCGATGAAGGGCACTTTCCTCATGCGGATGATGCGAACCTTCGGCTTCTCGTGACCGATGTTCTTCATCAAATCGTCGAACTTGTTGGCAATTCCAAAGAAGTAAGGACCGTTAATCTCATAAACTGCGCAGCCTTTGGGGATGATGAGGTGCTCCTCGTTCACGGCCATATCCGAGGCGTCTCCAAGGTCTATTTCGTCCTTGATGACAGAAATCTCGGTGGTCTCCATGATGCGCTTCATGAAGAGGGCGCAGGCAAGGATGAGGCCGACTTCAATCGCGATGGTGAGGTCGAAGACAACCGTCAGGAAGAAGGTCACACAAAGCACGATGACATCGCTCTTTGGGTTCTTGAGCAGGCCTCGAATCGTACGCCAACCACTCATATTGTAGGCCACGATGACGAGTACTGCGGCCAGCGAAGCCATTGGAATATACTCGGCATAAGGCATCAAGAGAAGCAGGATGGCAAGCAGCACAACGGCATGAATGATGCCAGCCACAGGTGTCTTGCCGCCGTTGTTGATGTTCGTCATGGTGCGAGCGATGGCTCCCGTTGCTGGAATGCCTCCGAAAAGCGGTGTCACCATGTTCGCCACACCTTGTGCAATAAGCTCCATGTTCGAGTCGTGCTTGTCGCTAATCACACCGTCTGCCACCGTTGCTGAGAGCAGGCTCTCAATGGCTCCAAGAATGGCAATCGTGAAGGCAACGGGCATGAGTTGCTGGAAGAGCTCGAAAGAGATGCTTGGCACCACCATCTTAGGCAATTGAGCTTGAATGTGGAAGCGGTCGCCGATGGTGTCGATGCCATCAATGCCGTACTGTTTCATGATGAGAACGGCTACGGTTCCAATCAGGATGCCCCAAAGCGAACCAGGTATCTTGCCCAAGCCTGGCACTTTCTTCAACGCTTTTGGCGAGAAGATGATGACCAGCAAAGAACCGATGGCAACAATGAAGTTCCAGAGATTGAACGTCCCAATGTTCTCGGCATAACTAATCCATTTGCCCACGAAGTCGCCAGGCGTCTTGAGGGGGATGCGGATGGCCTCGCCAGTCGTGCTAATCGCCGTTTGCGTCAAGCCAAGAATGTCGCTGATTTGCGTCGTGAAGATGGTCAGGGCGATACCTGCCGTGAAGCCTATAATGATAGGATAGGGGATGAACTTGATGACGACGCCCAGCCTGAAAGCACCAAGCGCGATGAGAATGATGCCTGCCATAATGGTGGCAATCAGCAAGCCTTGCAAGCCGTATTCAGGGTTGTTGACAATGCCGTAGATGATGACGATAAAGGCTCCTGTAGGGCCTCCAATTTGCACTTTAGTACCTCCAAGCAGGGAGATAAGGAAACCAGCCACAATGGCCGTTATAATGCCCTTTTCTGGGGTTACGCCGCTGGCTATGCCGAAAGCAATGGCAAGTGGCAGAGCGACGATGCCCACGATGATGCCAGCCATCAAGTCTTTCATGAAGGTTTCGCGGCTATAACCCTTCATGCAGTCAATAATTCTTGGTGTCAATCCTTTCATGTCTGTTCAAATTACGCTGCAAAAGTACAACAAATTGAACATTGAACATTGAACATTGAACTTTTTTTTATAACTTTGTCGGCAAATTATTAACTTAAATCAAATAAATTATGTTCGAAATGTTATCTACTCCCATTATCGTGGGCTTGTTTGCAATCTGGTTCTGCTTCCTTCTCTTGTCTTACAAGGGGCAGCCAAAAGGACTTTGGACGCTGGCTCTTGCCAATACTGGCGAGCGCTTTGGTTACTACACTATGCTGGCCGTCTTCGTCCTTTTCCTTCATGACAACTTTGGCTTCGACTCAGGTTGGGCCAGCGAGACGTTCTCCAACTTCCTGTTCGTCGTGTATCTGCTGCCTTTGTTTGGTGGTATGCTTGCCGACAAGTACGGCTACAGCAAGATGGTCGTGCTGGGCATTATGATAATGTTCATCGGTTACCTCATCCTGTCTGTGCCTTTGGGCAAGGCAACTCCAGCCATTATCGCGATGGGTGCAGGCCTTTTGCTCGTATCTCTTGGAACAGGCCTCTTCAAGGGCAACCTGCAAGTCATGGTGGGCGACCTCTATAACGATCCTGAGTTTGCCGACAAGCGCGACTCTGGCTTCTCGCTCTTCTATATGGCCATCAACATTGGCGCTCTGTTCGCACCTACGGCAGCCATTGCTATCATGAACTGGGCACAGTCTTCGCTCGGTTACAGCAAGGCCGACTCCTATCACTTTGCTTTTGCTGTTGCTTGCGTGAGCGTGATTGCTTCTATCCTTATCTATTATCTGGGCAAGCGCACATTCGCTCATGTGATTGGTACAACGAAGAAGGCTGCTGTCAAGGAAGAGACACAGAAAGCGGAAGTTCCTGCCGAGAACGACACGAAGGAGCGCATCGTTTGCCTCTGCCTCGTCTTTGCTGTGGTCATCTTCTTCTGGATGGCATTCCATCAGAACGGCTTGACTTTGACCTGGTTCGCAGATGAATATACCGCTCAAACCTCTACAGGCATCGAGAGCATGATGTTCGACGTGCGTAACCTCTTGGCCCTCATCTTCATCGTTTATGGTCTGTTTGGCATCTTCCAGTCGAAGGGTTTGCCTCGCATCCTTGCAGCTATCATGATTGTCGCAGGCGCATTCTTCCTCTATAATATGGTGCCTGCTCCAGATGTCGAGACTGCAGTTTCCGCTCCTATCTTCCAGCACTTCAACCCCTGCTTTGTCGTTATCCTGACGCCTGTTAGTGTAGCCCTCTTCGGTTGGCTGGCAAGCATAGGCAAGGAACCAAAGGCTCCCGTCAAGATTGGCTTGGGTATGCTTGTTGCAGCCTGCGCTTATCTGTGGCTTACGTTGGATTCAGTAGGACTTCCTGCTGCAGATCCCGTGAATCATATTCATCAGGCAAACGTTGGCCCCTCGCTGTTGGTTAGGACATACCTCATCCTCACCTTTGCCGAGTTGCTGCTGAGCCCAATCGGTATCTCGTTCGTGACGAAGGTTTCTCCTGTCAAGTACAAAGGTATGATGATGGGCGGATGGTTCGTTGCAACGGCTATCGGCAACAAGCTCGTCAGCATTCCTGGACACATGTGGGGCATGGACCTCACCATCGTTTGGGGTACGTTGATGGCAATCTGTCTGCTTGCTGCTATCTTCATCTTCTCGATTATCAAGAAGCTGAACAAGGTGGCGTAAGTCATTAATCATTGACCATTGACTGTTGACTTCGTCGAACTAAAGCTTGTCAGTAGTCTGTTGTCCGTAGTCTGTTGTCTGTTGAAACATTGAAGCGCCTTCCTCCTCTTTGGCTATCGTGTGTGCCACTGGTAATACTGGTGGCACTCGTAGCTCTTGTTGTCAGCATCTTTGGTGACGAGACGCTGGCTGGTGCGTCGCAGATGGCTTTGCTTGTGGCAACGGCTTTTTGCGTTTGCATCGGCATTGCATCGCGTCTTATCACTTGGGACGACTTCGAGCGTGCCATAAGCGATAAGGTGGGAGGCGTCAGTTCGGCTATCATCATCCTGCTGCTCATCGGAGCACTTGGCGGAGCATGGATGGTGAGTGGCGTCGTGCCTACTATAATATATTATGGTATGGAGATGATGAGCCCAAGATGGTTCCTAGTCTCCGCATGCCTCATTAGTGCCTTGGTGAGTGTGCTGACAGGCTCTTCATGGACGACAGTAGCCACCATCGGCATCGCCTTGATGGGTATAGGCCAGGCACTCGGCTTCGAGGAGGCATGGATTGCAGGTGCAGTCATTAGTGGCGCTTACTTTGGCGACAAGATATCGCCCATGAGCGACACAACGGTGCTTGCTTCAAGCACGGTAGGCACGCCTCTCTTCACCCACATCCGCTACATGCTTTACACGACAGTGCCGACGTTCCTCATCACCCTCACAATCTTTACCATCGTAGGGCTGGGGCAAGGAGAGGTCGTCACCTCGCATGTCGCCACAGTTCAGCATGCCTTGCAGCAGACATTCTGCATCTCTCCCTGGCTTATCGTAGTGCCTGTTCTGACGCTTGTGCTCATCATGATGCGCTTGCCTTCGATGGTTGTACTCTTCCTCGCAATGCTGATGGGCGTTGTGGCTGCAGTATGGAGTCAGTCGCACTTGCTCGACGTGATAGCGGGCACCGACCATGAAGGATTGACTCAACGCATTCGTGGCGCCTTCATCATTGTTTATGGCAGCACAGACCTCGATACAGGCGTGCCCGACCTCAATGCTTTGGTAGCGACAAGAGGTATGGCTGGCATGCTCAACACCATTTGGATTATCCTGTGCGCAATGGCTTTCGGAGCAGCCATGACAGCGACAAGGATGCTCGATAGCATTATGCAAGCCCTGCTGCGACTGGTTCGAGGAACTGTTTCCCTTGTTGCCAGCACAGCATTCTCTGGTGTCTTCCTCAATGTAGTCAGTGCCGACCAATACCTCAGCATTATCCTGACGGCTACGATGTTCGGCGATACTTACAAGAAGAACGGTTACGAGTCGCGCCTTTTGAGCCGTACTTGCGAGGACAGCGCAACGGTGACTTCCGTTTTGATTCCTTGGAACACATGCGGTATGACGCAGGCAAGCGTCCTGGGAGTCAGCACGCTCGTCTATGCGCCATACTGCTTCTTCTGTTATTTAAGCCCCATTATGACCATCCTTGCCGCAGCGTTCCTGCCCAAGAAAAACCTTACGAAATGATGAAACGCGTCCTCTTTTCCGTTGTCTGTTGTTTCTTTTCCGTTGTCGCTCAGTCCGCAGAACTGAGCTTCAAAGTGAAGTGCAAGTACCTGAACCTGCCTATCTCGCATGAGGTGGAGCGTCGCAAGTTAACTTTCCAAGCGAAGGGTGTGGACGACCTGAGTGTCGTGGCTCGACTCTCGAAAGAGCCCGAATACTGGGTCTTCAAGGACCTGACGGCTTATAAGGGCAAGACGTTGACCATCACCTTTGACGGACCTGAGGAAGCACTCGCGCAGGTTTATCAGGCGGACACTATTCGGGATGCCCAGAAGATGTATCAAGAAAGGAATCGTCCGCAGTTTCATTTCACAACGAGACGAGGCTGGATTAACGACCCGAACGGCTGCATCTGGCACGACGGCCTGTATCATCTTTATTATCAGCACAACCCTTTCGAGCGCGAATGGGAGAACATGACGTGGGGACACGCTACGAGTCCCGACCTCCTGCATTGGACGGAGCAGGCCACAGTGCTTTTCCCTGACACAATCGGCACAATGTTCAGCGGTTCGGCAGTCTTCGACAAGGACAACACATCTGGTTTCGGTACCAAGAAGAACCCACCGCTCGTCTATGCCTATACTGCCGACAGAAGCGACAAGGAAGTCCAATGTATTGCTTATAGCCTGGATGGCGGCATGACGCTCCACAAGTATGAGGGCAACCCGGTTATTGATTCTCACGATAAGTGGCAGTCGCACGACACGAGAGACCCAAGGTTGTTCTGGTACAAGCCTGGGGGCTGGTGGGTTCTCGTCTTGAATGAGCGCAACGGACACAGCATCTATACGTCCGACAACCTTCGCGACTGGACCTATCAGAGCCATGTGAACGGCTTCTGGGAGTGCCCCGACCTGTTTCCTTTGGCTGTTGACGGCAACCCGAACGATGTGCGATGGGTGATGCTGGGGGCAAGCAATACGTATATGATAGGCAGTTTCGATGGCAAAGTCTTCACGCCAGAAAGCGGCAAGCATCGTTTCTCGACGGGCACTATCTATGCTGCTCAGACTTTCAACGATGTGCCTGACGGACGAAGAATACAGATAGGATGGGCTAACATCGACCATCGAGGAATGCCTTTCCGCGGGCAAATGTTACTGCCGACCGAGTTGACTTTGCGCACAACTAAGGAAGGAATCCGTCTTGTCAGCAAGCCTATCCGCGAGGTAACCTCATTGTTGAAGCCGCTTTATTCAAGCGAAAAGGCCTTGAATGGACAGGAAGTCAACAAGGCTCTGCAACCTTATCAGGGCCAAGACTGCGTGCATCTTCGTGCTACACTCAACCTTACCTATGCCACCAGCGCTGGCCTCAAGTTCGACGGACAAACGCTTGTCGATTACGACCTTAACCGCAACACACTGAACGGACAGTTCTATTCGCCCCAAGACCCCACGAGTCTTTCCCTGACGATGGACATCTACATCGACCGCACCTCGATAGAAGTCTTCATCGACGACGGCCTTTATAGCTATTCGATGGAGCGCAAACGGGTAATAAGTACACCCCAAAGACCTGTGGTTAAAGGCTTTGAGGTGTGGGGGACGGACATCAACCTGACTGACTTGCAGTTGGACGCCGTCGAGAGTATCTGGTGAAAAAGGGGCAAGACCTTGCCCCTCTTTCTATCTGCGACCTCTCTTCAGAATTTCGCCGCCGGTTGAAATGCTGTCGATAGGTGCTTCGTCATCGCTGCGAGTTGCTGGAGCGTAGTAAGGATAATAGTAGCCCCAGTTGTCGCGATCCCAGTATCCATAGCTGTTTACGTATGGCGTCCAGTTGTAGTAATCAACGAGCTTGCGCATACGGAACGAGGTACCCGACTCGGAGAAAGTGCCAGTGAAATAGTCGTTCGTCATCCGATAGTTGCTGATTCGCGTGTTGAGTTGGGGGTCATAATCATAGGAAAGATAGATATAGCCGTTCTCTACCGACCAGCGGAACTTGTAGTATTGGTACTCGTAGGGTCCGTAGTCGTAGTAGTCAACCTGCGTTCCTCGGCCATAGTTTGCGTAGGAATAGGCGGGGATGAACGTCAGATAGGTGTCGTAGGAGTCGAAAGTATAGACCCTTCCGTAGTCATCTCTGTAGTCGTAGTACATTCCGAAGTCTCCTCTCCACTCTCCCGAGAGCACCATCGACTTGTTGGTGTCCTCCATATCGATGCAAGAAGAGAACGAAAGAACTGCCATCATGAAGATGAAAGACGCGAAGCCAAAGGCTCTTGCCTTGCTGTCGCCAAATATCATAAAGCGTTTCATAACTGTACTTTTTTAGGTTTGTCTGGTGCAAAGGTACGTGAAGTCCTGCGGTTTTCAATAGGGGAAAAGCGAACTTTTCAGGGGGAAATCCCTACCAAGTTTTAGGAATCTTTCCCCTTCATTGTAGGAATTTTCATTTTCAAATCCCATAGATTCGCCTTACCTTTGCATCGTGAAAAGGGCGTGATGGTGGTTTGCTGGCTGAAGAGGTCGAAGAGGCGTGCCTCGAGGTCCGACTTGTCTGCCTGGAACTCGTTGCCGAACGGCACTTGATCCACTTCGAAACTGCATATCTCCTTCAGCAGCTCACGGTCTGGACGGAACTGGAGGCCGTCCACGCGAACATCTTTGCCGTGGAAGTTGCCGTCCTTCACCTCGATGTCGCCCTTCAGATTGAGTCGGAAAGTGCCTATTCCGGGCAGCGAGACGGCATTGCCCTTCGCGAGTTCGTGGAGCATGACGGCTTGCATCGTGCTCAATGCAGCCACCATTTCGCCCTTGGGCATTACGGATGGCAGCCGCATATTGCTGTTCTGGAACTCCACCGCATCCACCGTTTCCGGGCATTCCAGCTGTGGACGGAGGTTCTTCAGGTCAGCCTGTTCGTTCACTTCCTGCTGATTCTTCTCATGAGGCAGCAGCCCTCGTTTTGCGATTGAAAATCTTATAGCCATAGTTTTATCATTTTGAAATACTCTGCAAAGTTAGTGAAAAAACTCGACTTAACCAAATCTTTTGCTCAGTTAATGCAGTTAAGTTGATTAAATGGTCATGACTATTTAATTAAATATTCATGACCATTTAATTAAATATTCATGAATATTTAACGAACGCCCCTCGCTGAGTTGTGGCGAGAGGCGTGTCGAATGGGGTGCCGAAGGCTGTCGAGCGGGCTGGAGGAGGCTTTCGAATGGGCTTGAGCGGACTTTCGAGCGGGTCGAAGCGGGCTTTCGAATGAACTCTTTTACTTGAAGAGTTTGATTTCGCTGAGCTGCAGTCTTGTTCCACCAGCCATTTTGAGGAACTCGAAGCGGTAGTAGCGGTAGCTGCCTGAGGCTGCCATCCTGAAGCGATACTCCTGCTCGTTCTCGTCGCGAAGAAGGCGGTTGCCTTTCTGCTCGTCGAGGACTGTCCAACTCTTTTGGTCGTTCGAACCGCTCACTTTCCACGTTACGGGGTTGCGGTCGGGGTAGTCGTGCGTGTCATCACCCGTGACGAATCGGTACTCGTTGATGGGCGTCTGTTCGCCTGCATCGAGGGTGATGGAGTAGGGCATCTGGCGAGGTTCGTCGATGCACCACTTCGTGAAGATCCATCCGTCTGCAGCCTTTGCCGCTCCCTCCTTGCCGTCGCGGCCTGAACCGCTCACGAAAGTAGCTTTCACGGGCATTTGAACCTTGTCGTACAGATAGATTTCGCTGAGCTGGATGCGTGTTCCGCCAGCCATCTTGAAGAACTCGAACCGGAAGTAACGGAACTTCTCTTTGGCTCCTGCGGCTGTGGGCTTGAAGCGATATTCCTGCAGACCTTCGGCTGGGAGGCTGCGGTTGTTCTTCTGGTCGTCGAGGACCGTCCAGTTCTGCTTGTCGTTGCTTCCGCTCACTTTCCACGTCACAGGATTGCGTTCGGGATAGGCATTCGTGTCGTCGCCCGTTACGAGTCCGTACTCTACGACGCCAGTCTGCTGTCCTGCATCGAGGACGATCGAGTAGGGCATCAGGCGAGGGAAGTCGATGCACCATTTCGTGGAGAGCTGGTCGTCGCAAATCATGGCTGGACCTTCCTGGCCGCCACGACCGGAGCCGCTCACCAAAGTTGTCTTGATGGGAGCCTGAGCGAGTGCTTCACTCAAGGCGAAAAAGGACATTAGGATAAGTGAAAGATGTCTCATATCTGTTAGTTTTATTGATTTCGATGTGCAAAGATATGAAAAATAGTTCATAGTTCATAGTCCTTAGTTGAGAATAATTTCGTAACTTTGCATTAAATATAACGAATTATAACCTTCTACTATGAACCATTTGCTTAGGAAAGTCCTCTTTGTGGCGCTGTTTGCACCCCTCTGTAGCCAAGCTGCAGAACCCGTCGATTACGTGAATCCTTACATCGGAAGCATCAGTCATTTGCTGGTTCCCTGCTTTCCGACCATTCAGTTGCCCAACAGTTTGATGCGCATCTATCCGACTCGAAACGAATATATTACAGAGTACCTCGATGGTCTGCCCATCGTCGTCACCAATCATCGCGAGCGAAGTGCCTTCAGATTGAGTGTCACGCAAGGCGACGAGCTGCGTCCCATCATCTCGACAAGCTGGGATCATGAGCGCGTGACACCTTATGACTATCAGGTCTCGATTGCCGACAACACCATCGACGCGCATCTGGCCGTCTGCCATCAAAGTGCCATCTACGAGTTTACCTTTGCCGACCCAAGCAAGCCTGCCACGATTATTCTCTATACTGAAAGCGGCAGAATGCAGATTGAAGGACGTCACGCTTCTGCAAGCCAAAGGTTGAGCAAGAACATGGACATCTTCTTTTCGGGCGAGTTCGATGTCGAACCAGAGAAGGCTGGGGCGATACGCAACGGAAGAATTGCTGATGAGAAGGTTCCTGCAGGGCGCGGCATTTGTACAGCTCTACGCTTTCCTGCCGGTACAAAGAAGGTTCAGTTCCGCTACGGCGTTTCCCTCATCAGCGAGGAACAAGCGGAGAAGAACCTCAAACGCGAGCAAGCAGAGGACTTCAACATGGCCAAAGTCATCAAGGATGGCCGCAAGGAATGGAACGAGACCCTGAGCAACATACGCGTCGAAGGCGGCACGGACGACCAGAAGTCTGTTCTCTACACAGCCTACTACCGCACTTTCGAGCGCCCCGTCTGCTTGAGCGAGGACGGATGTTACTTCTCAGCTTTCGACGGTAAGGTGCACGAAGATGACGGACATCCGTTCTATACCGACGACTGGATCTGGGATACTTATCGTGCAGCACACCCTCTTCGTGCCCTCATTCAACCCTGGAAGGAAGAAGATATCATCGAAAGTTACCTCCGAATGGCAGAGCAAATGGGTACGAAATGGATGCCAACTTTCCCCGAAATGACTGGAGACACGCGAAGGATGAACAGCAATCATGGTGTGGCAATGGTTGCTGATGCGCTCTGGAAGGGTTTGAAAGTGGATGCCAAGCGTGGCTTCGAGTACTGTCGTCGCGGCATAGAAGAGAAGACGCTCGTGCCCTGGAGTGGCGATCCGGCTGGCCGTCTCGACCAATTCTACAAGGATCATGGCTACTTCCCCGCTCTTGCGAATGGCGAGAAGGAAACCGAACCGAACGTGAGCGGCTTTGAGCAAAGGCAACCTATTGCAGTCACGCTTGGTACTGCATACGATGAGTGGTGCCTCTCTCGCATAGCAGAGTTCATGGGCAATAAGGAAGATGCTGCCAAATACCTTGCCCTCAGCTACAATTATCGCAATGTTTGGAATGCCGACACACGTTTCTTCCATCCCAAAGACGAGCGCGGCAACTTCCTGCCCGACTTTGATTATCGTTTCAGCGGAGGCATCGGAGCACGTGCCGCTTATGGCGAAAACAACGGATGGACCTATCGTTGGGACGTACAACACAACCTTCGTGACCTCGCGAAGCTGATGGGCGGACGTGAATCGATGTGTCAAGAACTCGATCGCACCTTTGCAGAACCTTTAGGCAAAAGCAAGTGGCAGTTCTTCGGAGAGTTCCCCGATCAGACAGGCAACATGGGTCAGTTCACGATGGCAAACGAGCCGTCGCTCCATATACCTTATATATATAACTATGCTGGCGCTCCTTGGAAGACGCAGAAACGCATTCGTCAATGCCTCGACGCGTGGTTCCGCAACGATGTTATGGGTATGCCTGGCGACGAAGACGGTGGCGGAATGACCTCTTTCGTGGTCTTCTCTTCACTTGGTTTCTATCCTGTTACACCAGGCTTCCCTGCCTACAACATTGGTTCGCCGCTCTTCACGGACGCTCGTGTCAAGCTGCCAGGCGGCAAGGAACTGCACATCATTGCCAAAGGAAGCAGCAAGGAGAACAAATACATCCAGCGTGCAACCCTGAATGGAAAGCCTTGGAACAAGCCCTGGTTCAGCCACGACGACATAAAGAACGGCGCAACCCTCGTGCTTGAAATGGGCAGCAGGCCCAACAAACAATGGGGTAGCGCCGAAGATGCCACACCTCCCTCAGCTCCGACAAAGTGAGGGAGGGGCAATCAGGTTATTGATTCTACTGGTTCTCAAGTCTTTCAACACGATCAGTGAGCTGGCTAATCTGTTGTGCAAGAGTTTCAATTGTAGATGTGTTAGCGTCAACTCGATAGTTTAAGGTAGCGTTAGCCCTTTCCAGATCTAAGTTTCGCTGCTGAAGTTCTGCAATGGCTTCTTCCGCCGTGTTTGACCTCTCTTTCAGCACAGCAATGTCATTTTCTTGAACTTGATTCTGCTCTAGAATGGTATTGATTGCTGCTTGCAGCGTCTCAATCTGTTCTGCCAGGTTACTGTTGTTTACTTGAAGCTCTCTTATCGCATTTTCCAGTGAATAAATCCTATTGACAGAAGCGGCAATTGATGATTGAAGTTCGGCACTTATGGCCTGCAGCATTTCAATGCTCTGCTTGTTACGCTGAACGTCTTGACTTAATGTCGAGATTGATTCTTGCAACATGTTGACCTTAGCATCCATGGCTGCAACGTCGGTTTGAATCGCATTAATCATCGATTGAAGCGCGACAATGTTGTTCTGATTCTGTTGACCACTTGCTCGCAAAGTCTCGATGGTCACCTGAAGAGACTGGATGTCCATCCTGTTTAAGTTGGCCATGTTGTTCACTTCGGCAATGCTTGCAGCATTTCTTGTTGCGTAAGCTCTCAACTCGTCCAGTGCGTTTCGTACTGATTCGGGCACGGGCTCCTGATAATCTGGGTCGCCTTCGCCTTCGAAGAAGGCAATGCTGTCTGCAACCCAACTGAACTGATAAACAGCTCCATCACTGCGGTAAACCTTGAATCCCTGTGCATTTGCAACGAATGATGATGCCATAAGCACCAATACAGAAAATAGAATCTTTTTCATAGCTTTATATTTTTAAAAGTTTTCTTTTGTCCTTTATGGATGTTTACACCTCGATGAGGCTTCGCCAATCGCTGCCCCAGAAGGTTGTATATGGTTTCTTCTTTGTTGGAGAAGGCTGGAGCGAGACCAGTTTCGATGTCCTCTTCTGTGACAGTAAACTGCGGACCTTCAGTAAAGACAGAGCCTGTGTAGGCAGCATCGACTGTCTGCACGCCCCAAGAATATGTTCCGGGTTTCGTCGGACGGAACGTCCATTCTGTTCGCGTGCCGATGCGCCCGAGGCGATTCACCTTGCGAATGCCATCGTTTGCTCCGCCAATGATGGCAGGCGTGCTGTTCAGTAGGTTGCCGGCCTCGTCTTTGATATAGACTTCGTAGGTAAAGCCCGGATGTGCTGTCTCAGCAGCTTGCCATGCAAGACACACGCCTCCTTCTTGAACGTCGGCAGTCGACGCGAGTGGCGCATCAGGTCGTGACGGGGCAGAAAGCAAGTTGTAACAAAGAATGGCATTGTCGCCAAATTGCTCCGTGGTAAGATAGTTCTTGTCCTCAGAATGCCCGATGACCACGAAATCCTTGCGCCCATCGCCATTATAGTCGGGGAAGATGATGCTGGCACCTGTAGCTCCAGGTATGGCGGTGCTGCGTTTGAGTTGTCCCTTGCCATCATTAAGATAAAGCATTCCTCCATAAACATTCGACTTTGTGCCGCCTAAAAGAATGTCGTAGTCACCGTCTCCGTCCCAATCTATCACACCAGCCGAGTTGTTTGCCGCAGAAGAAAGCGTGTAGATGTCGGTCTGGAAGTCACAACTGATTGCTTTGAAGCTGGGCGTTTCGGTCGCCTGATTGATGTAGATGCGCTGCCGAGTGGCCGATTCGCCAGAGGACTGTTCGCCAAGCCCGGCAAGCATGATGTCGAGCCAGCCGTCGCCATTGAAGTCGGCAACCTGCAGGGCTCCGTTGGATTTGCGTTTGATGTTGGCTCCTCTCTCACCCAAACCTAAGCGGAGGAACTGCCCAACTTGCTCAGGATTGTTGAGGTAAACGTCCGTGAAGCGCAGTTGTCCTTCCTTATCATCCACGAGGGCAGAGATCGCGAAGTCTTGCAGTCCGTCGTTGTTGAAGTCGGCCGGCTGAATGATTGCCTCGCGAAGAAGGTAGTCTTGTTCAAAAGGTTCTGCCACGAAGGTCAGAGAAGATGCATCGGTCGTCTGGTTGTGGAGAATGACATTGCAGTTCGTCTCGCCTTGATGGCCGACGAGAATGATGTCGAGCCGCGCGTCGTTGTCAATGTCAATCACTTCCGCGTTGCAAACCGCCCTGTAGTCAAAAGACGCATTAGAGCCGTCGGGATAGGGGATGACAGGTGCTGCTTCTTCAAACGTCCCATTCCCTTTCCCCAGGAAGATGCCTTCGTGATTGTCCTCGTTGTCGCTCCCTGTTTGGTCGAAAGCAATGATGTCCATGTTGCCGTCGTTGTTGATGTCGCATGGAACAAAAGAGGGAGAGCCTGTTACCTTAAAGGGAGGAGTTGTAGTAACCTTTGTCCATTTGTGTGTTGTGGGCGCAAAGGTCGCAAGATACGATATGCGATTGGTGGCTGTTTCGTTTGTGGCGGAGTTCTGAACGATGGTTAAGCCACCGGCCACGATGTCTTGGTTACCATCATTGTTCAGATCTACGGTGACCGCTCCGCCGAAGCTGCTCGCCGTGAGGGAGGAGCCGTCCGAGGCAAACCCGACCGTCAGGGAGCCGTTCTCGCTTTGATCCCCGCCGCCGACGCCCGGACCGCCGGTCCCACCTTTTGCCGTGACGATAGAAGAGCGAGTGATGGCCAGTGCCGACGAGGTCGTCCCAACGTCGGAGGATGGGGTTGCTCGCGTACTTTGTCCAAGTGCCAGAGGCAATGTTTGTCGTTGTGGCATAGCCTACGGCATAGTCCTGGCTGCGGTAGTCGTTGCCGGAATATGTCAGGTAGTATGTGTTCCTGTACTTGATGACGTTTGGTCCCTCGTTGACTTTGCCCAGCTTGAGTTCCCACGACTGCGTTGCGGCGAAGCATTTGCGCAAAGTGCCGGCAACAGGCGTGATGAAGTCATCTCCGAGCTTTGCCTGCCAGATGCAGTTGCCGTCGGTGAAGCGCACGAAGAAGATGTATGCGATGGTGTCGCCATTTGACTTGACATCGAAGAAGACGTGCGAGTCGATGCATTTCTCATTGCTGATAAGGTTCTCCATTTGATATGAGCCTACTTGCATGAAGGGCCCTTTCGGGGAGTCGGCAGTAGCGGCAAAAAGGTGCTCGTTGGCAGAGTAGTACATGATGTACTTGCCTTTGACGTGATAGACCTCTGGAGCCCAGAACCATTGCGTCTCTGTAGTATTCGTTTTGTTGAGGGCTAGTCCCTCGTACTTCCAGACGCGCAAGTCGTCGCTCGTGTAGCAGCGGATGCCGTTGGCGTCGTTCGTGCCGTAAGCATAGTAAGTGTCTCCGTCGAGCAGAATGTATGGGTCTGCCAGCGGAACCTGACTTTTGCCTCCCTCAGCCTTTGCGAGGAAGGGTAGGAGCAAGAACGCTATGCCTGCAAAAAATGTCTTTCCTTTCATATCTCTTTACCTGTTAAAATGAGTTCGGACGGATTGTTTGAACCCGCCCGAATCGTTGTTACTTAATTTCCCAACCTGCAGCCTTTGCCATCTTCTTGCAGATTTCGGTGTTGTCGAAGCGTCCGTGGAACTGTTCTGCTCCGACGCCGATTGCGAAGGCCGGCACGTAGCCGTTGCTGTGGCCGCCGCTTTGCCAACCAATCAAAGCGCATTCGGAGATGACGCGCTTAACGGTGCCTGACAAACGACCTGGGTCGTTCTTTTCCATAAACTCTTTGAAAGACTTTTCCAATCGGCTTGCCTGTTCGTCGCTAACCTTCACGTCGCCCCAGAAGCCGAAGTTGTCTGTGAGGAACTTCTTGCCTTCTTCCCAAGTGAACTTGTCGCCCAGTTTTGCCTTTTTAGCCTTGAGTTCGCGTTCGAGCTTCACCATGCTCATGCGTTGAGAAGCAACAGCTTTGAGGTTCAACTCGTACGGGCCACGGCCGAGTGCCAGTCCGCCTGTCTCGTGGTCGGCAGTGATGACGATGAGTGTCTCGTCGGGATGTTGCTGATAGAACTCGTAAGCTACCTTCACGGCATTGTCCATGTCGATGAGTTCCGTGATGAAGACGGGGTCGTTTGCGTGGCAACCCCAGTCAATCTTGCCGCCTTCAATCATCACGAAGAAGCCGTCCTTCTCGTTTTGCTTCTTCATGAGGAAGTTGATGGCTGCGCGTGTGATGTCCTGCAGGGTAAGGTCGTCCTTAGTGCGGTCAAGTGCGTAGGGGATGCAGCTGTTGTCGATCTTGCTTGCAGCTTCTGTCTGGAAGAGGATCATCTTGTCGGCCTTCTTGGCTTTCTTCTGGTAGTCTTTGTAGCCACGAGCAATCGTGTAGCCGCCAGCCTGAGCCTGTGCATAGAGGTCTGGGCCGCCGTCTGGGTTCTGAGGCTTCACGAAGTCACTTCCTGCGAAGAAGTCAAAGCCGGAGCCTGGCAGCTGAGAACCAATCTCGTAGGACATGCTACGCTTTGCTACATGCGAATAGAAGGCAGCTGGAGTAGCGTGGTCTATGCTCACACTGGTCGTTACACCGACAGCAGCACCTGCATCCTTTGCCCAATGTGCGATGCTGCTAACAGGCGTCTCCAGGTCCTTCAGGACGCCGAGAGCACCGTTCTTCGTCTTGTGTCCGCTTGCCAGAGCAGTACCGCCGGCAGCAGAGTCGGTCACGCCATTCGTGGCGCTTTGTGTGTTGATGAGTGCTACGTAGGGGAAGCTGGGGAAGCAAAGCTCCTTGATGCCAATTTGACCTTCGAGCGCACCGAGGTAAGTCTCGGCTGCGTTGACCTGGTTCACGCCCATACCGTCGCCGATGAAATAGAACACATACTTGGCTCTGCCATCAGCAAGAGCAGCCAGAGCAACCAGCAGGATGCTCAGTGTAGAAAAGACTCGTTTCTTCATGTTTGCTGTTATTTTAGGTTATATAATTATCCAATCCGCCCACAAAGTTACGAAAAAGCCCGCGAAATACAAAAGAAAAACGTGTTTTTCTTTGCCTTTGAATGGCATGAGTCGTCTAAATAAACGTGGTTTGTGATGAAAAATCCTTTACAGTATTTTGTGAGTTAACGTGTCGAATCGGCAGACGCGACGTGGGGCGTTTTTCAACGCGACGTGGGGCGTTTGCAAATTCGACGT
>CACXUA010000061.1 GCA_902770725.1 uncultured Bacteroidales bacterium
GGGCATCGGTTCTTTTGTGGTGCAGAAAAGGTTTTCGGGCATTAATTTCGCAAAAACGCAGGCAGTCGAAATGTCCAACTTAACGTGTCGAATTGCCCAACTTAACGTGTGTAATTGCCTAATTTCA
This sequence comes from uncultured Bacteroidales bacterium, assembly GCA_902770725.1. Lineage (GTDB taxonomy): Bacteria > Bacteroidota > Bacteroidia > Bacteroidales > Bacteroidaceae > Physcousia. Next base: position 128 of record CACXUA010000061.1, read on the forward strand.
CGTGCAGATTTGCCCAACTTAACTAGCAGGGCAAATCGCGATGAACAGCGGTTTGGAGTCGGTCCCAACGGGGTTTTGAGGCCTTTTCAGGCCGTTTTCTCGAGCAGTGACAAACTAATCATGTCGGTCCTTGATTTGGTGCCTCTAGAGTGCATGAATAAAGGGCTGTGACAAAATGACACTTGTGACAAGTCACAAAAAGAGAGTAAGCGTTTTCTACTATATATATCAATAATTACATAATATTATTAATATATAGTATAATATATAGTCTTCGCTTTTCTCTCAAATCACAATGTCATTTTTGTCATTTTGTCATAACTCCCTTTGAAAAAGAGAAGCGCAGGTTCGAGTATATTATATATTAATCAATTACATGACTTAATTATAATATATATAATACAGCGAACGATTTTCTCTCAAATGACACTGTCATTTTTGTCATTTTGTCACAAACGTTCTCTGCAAGCTCATACTTTTAGAAGAGGTTCAAATCCATGCCTAAAGCTCTACGGTGCCTTAAAATGCGATTTTAAAATTCAAAGAATTTTACGCCTCAAAACCAAGGGCAATTTTCAATACTAACGACAACCATAAATAATGACTTATTCTGCCATTAATAGATAATATTTGTGCCCGTGACAAAAATGACACTTGTGACATGTCATTTCTAGACACATAAACAAAGAGAAAGTTCCAGAAAGTTTAAAAGTTTAAGAGTTTAAGAGAAAGACCTTTTCAGTTAGATTATGGCGAAGAGTTCCCCTTGCGCATCCAGAGGAAACTTTATGTTGGAGAAGCCGACTTCAGGGCTTATATCTCATGGCCCTATCCGCGTTTCGTCTTGCCCTATAGCTTCTATCAAACACACCTGCCACAAAAGCCTGCAATCTCTGACTATCGACGCACGCTTTACTGGAATCCGAATCTGCAACTGGACAAGAGAGGAGAGGCAAACGTCACTTTCTACAACAACTCTCGTCAGACCATCTTAAGCATCGAGGCAGAAGGCCAGGCAGCCGACGGAACCCTGCTTTGGACAAAGTAAAAAGGAGGGTCTCTGTAAGCCCAAAAGAAAAGCCCAGCGTTTTGCTGGGCTTTGCGCTTCAGGATGGGCTTGAACCAACGACCCCATGATTAACAGTCATGTGCTCTAACCAACTGAGCTACTGAAGCAGGTTTTGCAATTGCTCGAAAAGACTTTTGCGCTTCAGGATGGGCTTGCTCCGGCTTTGCCGCTTGAGCGGAGCGAAAAACCACGACCTTGGTCGGTGGTGAAAGCCCTAAACCTTTTGCGCTTCAGGATGGGCTTGAACCAACGACCCCATGATTAACAGTCATGTGCTCTAACCAACTGAGCTACTGAAGCAGTTTTTTGCTTTCTCTCGCAATTGCGGGGCAAAGGTACAACAAAATGTGAAAAGAGAAAAGAGAAAAGTGAAAAATTTTTATTTAAAGGGCTTTTTTTTCTTTTTAGGCCTTATCTTTAATCTTTTATCCTTTATCTTTAATCTTTATTTTATATCTTTGCAGAAAATTTTGCACAATATGGAGAAAATAATAGGTATAGGCAATGCTCTTGTCGATATTCTTGTGCGGCTTGAAGATGATGTGCTGCTTGAACAGGTGGGCCTCCCTAAGGGGGGCATGACCTTGATCGATGAGGCTCGGCAGAAGGAACTGCGTACTTGCATGGCGGAGCTTTCCATGGAGCAAGCTACGGGCGGAAGTGCTGGCAACTCGATGCTGGCCTTGGCTCGATTGGGCGGCAACGCAGGTTTCGTCGGCAAGGTCGGCAGGGATGCTCTTGGCAAGTTCTATGCCGACAACTGCAAGAAGGTGGGCATCGAGGCACGTCTGCTGGAATGCAATCTTGCGACGGGTGTGGCCAATACGTTCATCTCTCCGGATGGCGAAAGAACCTTCGGCACTTGCCTTGGCGCCGCTGCAACCATGCAGGCAAGCGACATCACGCCGCAGCTCTTCGAAGGCGTCTCGATGGCTCATATCGAGGGTTATCTCGTCCAGAATCACGACTTGATGGAGGCTATCTGCCAGATGGCGATGGAACAAAGCGTGCAGCTCAGCCTCGACCTCGCCAGTTATAATGTCGTCGCCGCAGACCTTCCTTTCTTCCAACACCTGGTGCAAGACTACATCGACATCGTCTTTGCCAACGAAGAGGAAGCAGCTGCCTTTACGGGCAAAAGGGATCCTCTCGAGGCTTTGCGTGAGATAGCGGCCTACAAGTGCTTGGCCGTCGTGAAACTCGGCAGCAAAGGCGCGAGTGCAAGGCTTGGCAGAGAAGAGGTCGTGGTGCCAGCCAGGAAGGTTCCTGTAGTGGATACAACGGCTGCGGGCGACTTCTTTGCGGGCGGCTTTCTGTATGCCCTGAACCGAGGAGCCTCGCTGAAGGACTGCCTCAGCTGCGGTGCTTTGCTTAGCGAGCACATCATCGGCGTGGTCGGCACAAGGTTGTCCGACGAGACGTGGAAGCAGATAAAAGTACTATGCTCAAAGTTTAATGTTCAATGAAACGCGCGTATATATATATAATAATGTGTATGCTGCCGCTTGCTTTGGCAGCACAAAAGAAGGAGAATGCCAATTCGGCAATCAGCAGAAACCTTGAACTCTTCAATGACATCTACAAGCAGCTCGACCTCTTCTACGTCGATTCGCTCAACGCAGATACCGTCATTGGCTGGGGCATCCGCTCGATGTTGCAGCAGGTGGACCCTTTTACTGACTACTTCCCCGATGACGACGAGGACCTCCGCCAGATGGCAACTGGCAAGTATGCCGGCATTGGCAGCGTCATTCGCTATCATAAAAAGGAGCAAAGGGCAGTCATCAGCGAACCCTACGAAGGTACGCCCAGCCAGAAAGCAGGTGTGCAGGCGGGCGACGTGATTCTTTCCATCGACGGGAAGGACGTGAAGGGCATGCTCACGCCCAAGGTGAGCAGTATGCTTAGGGGCGAGGCTGGCACAACATTCGAACTGAAAGTGCGTCGCGGCGAAGAGGAGAAGTCGTTCCTCATCACGCGTCAGACGATACAGCTGCCGCAAGTGCCTTATGCAGGAATGCTTGCCGACGGACAGACCGGCTATATCTATCTGACAGGCTTTACCGAAGGAGCTTGCCGAGAGGTTCGTGATGCTTTGGATGAAGTGCGTCGTCAGGGAGCCAAGCGACTCGTGTTCGACCTCCGAGGCAATCCTGGCGGAGCAATCAACGAGGCTGTCGATATCGCTAATCTCTTCCTGCCGAAAGGCAAGAAGGTGGTCTATACGCGTGGCAAGATGACGCGCACCAACCGTGAGTATTATACAGCGACAGAGCCTGTGGACAGCATGATGCCGCTCATCGTGCTTGTGGATGGCGGCTCGGCTTCTGCTTCCGAGATAGTGGCAGGAGCCTTGCAAGACTTCGACCGAGCCGTCATCATGGGTGTGCGAACCTATGGCAAGGGCTTGGTGCAGATGATTCGCGAGGTGCCTTATCATGGTAGCCTCAAGCTCACGACCAGTCGCTACTACATCCCCAGCGGACGTTGTATCCAGGCTTACGACTATCGTCATCTCAATGCAGACGGTTCCGCCGGCACTGTTCCAGACAGTTTGACGAAAGTCTTCCATACGGCAGGAGGCAGGGAGGTTCGTGACGGTGGCGGCATCAAGCCCGACATCGAGGTGAAGCCCGATAGCCTTCCTACGATGATTAGCGAACTGCTGAACAGCGACGAGTTCTTCGATTATGCCACACATTTCTGCCGTACACACCCAACGATTCCGCCCGTCGGGCAGTTCAAGTTGAGCGACGAGGACTATACCGCCTTTGCTGACAGCATTGGCTGTAGTGGCTTCGAGGCAGGTAAGCCAGCCAAGGAGTTGCTGAAAGTGCTGCGAGACGTCATCAAGCGCGAGGGCTATCAGGAGGCCACGAAGGACGAACTCGATGCCCTCGAAGCGAAGCTGACCTATGATGTGAAGGCCGACCTGTTGCGCTTCCGCAAAGAGGTGGAACCCTATCTCTGCGACGAGATAGTGCATCGTTACTATTATCAGAAGGGTGGGGCACAGCAGCAACTCATCGGCGACCCATGCATCGAGCGTGCTTTGCAAGTGCTGTCGAACGAAAACGAATACAATAACATATTGGGCAAATGAGGAAACTGGGATTCGTCATACTACTTTGTCTTTGCCTGAGCGTTCGTGCTCAGGTTGAGTCATCATTGCAGGACAGCATCGTCCGCGTGCTTGCCATAGGCAATAGCTTCTCGCAGGATGCCGTAGAGCAGTACCTTTGGGAACTTGCTAACGAGGCAGGCGTGAAGATGATTATCGGCAATGCCTACAGAGGAGGTCAGGGCTTTCAGTCGCATTGGATTGATGTGACGGAGGCGAACAACACCTTCGAGTATCGTAAGATTGTGAATGGCCGTCGCTACAACAGACCTCGTACAGCCCTTGCCGACATCATCACCGACGAGCCGTGGCAGTATATCACCTTCCAGCAAGTCAGTCAGGAGTCGGGGCTTACGACTACATTCGAGCCTTACCTGACGAACCTCATACAATATACTCAAGGCCTACAAACCAATCCTAATGCCACTTATGGCTATCATCAGACGTGGGCTTACTCGCATGATAGCACGCATAGCGGCTTCGCCAATTATGGGAACCGTCAGGACGTGATGTACGACAGCATCTGTGCTGCCGTGCAATATGCCTTGCAGACGCATCCCGAGTTCAGTTTCGTTGTGCCAAGCGGCACAGCCATTCAGAATGCCCGCACTACTTATCTGGGCGACAATATGAACCGCGATGGCTATCATCTTGACCTCAAGATGGGACGCTACACGGCTGCCTGTGCTTGGTTCGAGACCCTCACAGGCATCTCGCCAGTTGGCTTTAGTTATCATCCCGACGGCATGGACTACTTGTCGGCCCATGCTTGCCAGGTGTCGGCTCACGATGCTGTGGCTAAACCTTTTGAGCGTACAGTCCTGGACCGTGAGGGCTTTCCTGCTGTCAATGACATTGTGCCGACAGGTATTGTGAAGCTCAACTTCGGAGGCGAGCACTCGAGCGACCCTACTTGGAACGATATCATGCCAGGCCTCAGGACGCACCTCAGCATCCTGGACAGCAACATGAATCCTACTGGCATCCTCGTTACCTTAACGAGCGATTTTGGTGGCACGAACAAGAACGGAGCGACCTATACCACGACCAAGATGCTCATGCCGTCCGACGTCTCGCAGTCTGCCCTTTGGGGTTATGCGGCAGGCAAGTTCGGCAGCAGCGGCCCTCGATCGAGCGCAGCCATCAGGTTCAGCCATCTCAACCCGGAGCTCGAGTACGAGCTGACCATCTTCTCCTCTCGCATCGGGTGTCAGGACTTCCGGCAGACCAGCTTCATCGTGCAAGGCGCCGACACTTGGGCAGATGCATTGCAGTCTGCCAACAACTCCCAAGAGATGGCAGTCATGAAGCACATCCGCCCCACATCCGACGGGCAGCTGACCCTCACCGTCATGCCTGGTTCGTACAACAACAGCCCCAACCTCTTCTATTACCTCAATGCAATGACAATCAAAGCAAAACATTAATAACATATCATGGCACAGCAACAGAAACAGATTCAAATTCAGTTCCGCTTGATGGACGTCAAGCAACTGCAGTTCGTCAACCTTGCCAACGAATGGCCGGAAGGCGAGATGCAAATCAACAACCAGTTGCAGTTCAACTGCGATACCGACAAGCGCATCGTGCGCTGCAACGCCAATTTCGAGTACAAGAAGAACGACATCACGCAGCTCATCCTTGGCGTGCAGACCGTCTTCGAGTTCACGCGTGAGAGCTGGAGCTCGCTCTATCAACTCAATGAGGACCAATGGGTTCTGCCAGCAGGACTGGTGCAGCACATGGCCGACATCACCATCGGAAGCGCTCGAGGCATTCTGGCCGTAAGGAGCGAAGAGGCAGGCATCCCCAAGCAGATTCTTCCGCTTGTCAATCCAGGCCAGATGCTGCGCAACAATATTGCCTTCAAGCGCGTTCCGCAGCAGCCCAACAATCCGTCGGGAGGCAACCCCATTCCCTTGGACGGCACCCTGGGCAACGCGTAAAGCAATTATAAAACGACGAATTGCGCGTGTTACGCGAATTCAAGGGACTTAATAAGTCCTGAAAGGGCGGCAGGATGTCCACATCAATATCCTGTCGCCCTTTCGGATTATGGTGCGACGCGAATACATGTAACTCTCGTTGTTTGTATTGTCAAAATGAAAGTAAATACACGGACTGGCTTTCTATATGTTACTTTTCGAAGTGGTGAAAAAGGCGACAAGACACGCCGAATTTGGTGATGCAACGTGCTGCGATTGCCAATCCCCTACAGTGAAGTTGCAAACGCGGCACGTTAAGTTTGCAAACTTGCCACGCCGCGTTGGGTGAAACTCCACGTCGATTTTGACGAAAAAACATGATAAAATGGGCGATTTTGCTATGTAGAGATGGCAATATGGCAATTCATAATTGACATTCGTCGAGCTATGCTTCATAATTCACAATTCATAGTTATATAATGCCCATTGTGAATCAGGTAGTTACAAAACTCTTTCGTTTTAAGCGCGTCAAATCGTCTCGGGGTAGAAAAGTGCCAGCGAGAAGATTTTAAGCGATTCTCGCGAGTCGGTCAAAAATCGCGAAGTAAGCAAAACAGCGAATTTAATGACAAAATGTTACGTTCCGACGGTGCAATTCGTGGTCTTAATACAAAGTATTTCCCGTCGGATAACGTTATTCTCATATTTTTTTCGTACCTTTGTCGCGCAAAATATACAGTTATGTCGAACATAGTAGCTATTGTGGGGCGCCCGAATGTGGGCAAGAGTACCCTTTTCAACCGCTTGACACAGACGCATCACGCTATCGTGAGCGAAGAGGCAGGCACCACGCGCGACCGTCAGTACGGCAAGTGCGAGTGGGGCAACCGTGAGTTCTCCGTCATCGACACAGGCGGCTGGGTCGTAGGCAGCGACGATATCTTCGAGGAGGAAATCCGTAAGCAAGTAACCCTCGCTACCGACGAGGCCGACGTCATCCTGTTCCTGGTCGATATTCAGAACGGCATCACGGACCTCGATGAGGCTGTGGCTGGCATTCTCCGTCGCTCGAAGAAGCCCATCCTGCTCGTCTGCAACAAGATGGACAACAACGAGACTTACCTCGCTGCCGAGTTCTATGCGCTCGGGCTGGGTGAGCCGCAATGCATCTCGGCAGCAACAGGAAGCGGCACAGGCGACTTGCTCGACCTCGTCGTCAGTAAGTTCCCGAAGGAAGGCGACGCCCTGCCCGACGAAGACATCCCGAGGTTTGCCGTCGTGGGACGTCCCAACGCAGGCAAGTCGAGCCTCATCAATGCCTTCATCGGCGAGGAGCGCAACATCGTGACAGACATCGCTGGCACCACTCGCGACAGCATTTACACGCGCTACGACAAGTTCGGCTTCGACTTCTATCTGGTCGATACAGCCGGCATCCGCAGGAAGAACAAGGTCAGCGAAGATCTGGAGTTCTACAGCGTGATGCGTTCGATTCGCGCCATCGAGAACAGCGACGTCTGCATCCTCATGATAGATGCCACCAGAGGCATCGAGGCGCAAGACCTCAACATCTTCCAAATCATACAGAAGAACCAGAAGAGCATCGTTGTGGTGGTCAATAAGTGGGACCTCGTGCCTGATAAGGACAACAAGGTCATCAAGACGATGGAGGACGCAATCCGCACCAGGATGGCGCCGTTCACAGACTTCCCCATCATCTTCGGCTCAGCCCTCACCAAGCAGCGCATCTTCAAAGTGCTCGAGACGGCAAAGGACGTCTTCCTCAACAGACGTAGGAAGGTATCGACCCACAAGCTCAACGAAGAGATGCTGCCACTCATCGAGGCTTATCCGCCACCATCGATGAAGGGCAAATACATCAAGATAAAGTACTGTATGCAAATCCCCGACACACGAGTTCCATCGTTTGTCTTCTACGCCAACCTGCCGCAATACGTCAAGGAGCCATACAAGCGCTTCCTCGAGAACAAGATACGCGAACGTTGGGACTTCTCGGGGTGTCCCATCAATATATTCGTAAGGCAGAAATAGAAAAGGTTTTACAAGATTATGAAAAAGGCTGTTGTCTGTTGTCTGTTGTCTGTTGTCTGCTTTGCCTGCTCTCGAGGCCAATACTCCCACGAGGCCGCGAGGAAGGCTGCGGAGCAGTACTATACGATGCTCATCAAGGGCAACTACAAAGGCTTCGTCGAGGGTTATGCCAGTTCGGACAACCTGCCCGAAGACTTCCGCAGTCAACTTGTGGATGCTACGGCTCAGTTCATGACAAGGGATGACATGCGAAGCCTCGTCTCCGTCAAAGCCATAAGTGACAGCCTGCTGGCAGACAGCACGGCCTACGTCATGCTCAGGCTCAACTTCAACGACAGCACAAGCGAACAGATAGAACTGCCCCTCGTGCTCCTAGAAGAAGGATGGAAGATGTGGACTCCTTAGGAATAATTCAAAGTGTGAAGATTCAAAATTCAAAATAACATGAAGAAACTAATCTCTTTGTTGCTGATGCTCGTTGCAGTATCAGCAGTTAGTGCACAGCAGATGCAAATGCCGCCTGTACCTCTTGACCCTGCTGTCAAGACAGGCAAGTTAGAGAATGGACTCACTTACTACATCCGCCATAATGAGTGGCCCGAGAAGCGTTGCGACTTCTACATCGCTCAGCGCGTCGGCTCGATGCAGGAAGAGGACGACCAGCGCGGCCTGGCTCACTTCCTCGAGCACATGTGCTTTAACGGCACAACGCATTTCCCTGGCGATGCCCTGAAGCAATATCTGGAGCGCATCGGCGTCAAGTTCGGCGAGAACCTCAATGCCTATACCTCCTTCGACGAGACTGTCTATAACATCAACAATGTCAACGTCGAGATAGCCGGAGCCGTCGATTCCTGTCTGCTTATCCTGCACGACTGGAGCCACGACCTCTTGCTCGAGGACAAGGAGATAGACAAGGAGCGTGGCGTCATCGAAGAGGAGTGGCGTGCACGTCGCAGCGCTCAGCTGAGACTCATTGAGGCAGCACTGCCCACCATTTGCAAGGACAGTAAGTATGCCGAGCGCATGCCTATCGGTACAATGGAGATTGTGAAGAACTTCCCCTACGAGACCCTTCGCAGCTACTACCGCAAGTGGTATCGTCCTGACCTGCAGGCCCTCGTCATCGTGGGCGACGTTGATCCCGAAGCCATCGAGAAGAAGTTGCAGGAGATGTTTGCCGACATCGCTCCCGCTCCAGCAGATGCCGCCGTCCGCGAAGACTATCCCGTGCCCGACAACAAGGAGCCGCTCGTCTTCATCGGCAAGGACAAAGAGTTCACAGGCATGATGGCATCCGTCATGTTCAAAACCGACCCGCTGCCTCGTGAGATGCGTAACACGATGGCTTACATTGCGCTCGACTTCGTTCAGGACGCCATCTCAGGCATGCTCAACGAGCGCCTCAACGAGATAACGCGTCAGGCTGATGCTCCCTTCTCGGGTGCAGGCGTTAGCTTTGGCGACTATGTTGTGGCAAAGACGAAGGACGCTCTGTCCCTCGATATCTCTATGAAGGAGAATCGTTATGCCGAGGGCATCAAGGCAGCCTACCGAGAGTTGCTCCGTGCCTCGAGAAGCGGCTTCACAGAAAGCGAGTACCAACGCTTCAAAGATGAGTATCTTTCACAAATCGACGCAGCCTACGAGGCTCGCGACAAGCGCACAAACACCTCGCTGGTGAGTGCTTATGTGCGTCACTTTATAGATAATGTTCCTGCTGCAGGCATCGAGTGGCGCCACCAAATGATGAACCAAATCGTGCCCAACATTCCTTTGGACATGATTAATCAGGCCATCTCTCAACTCTCTGAAGACAATCGCGCCATCCTCGTCTTCATGCCAGAGAAGGAAGGATTGGTTTGCCCGACAGAGCAGGAAGTGCTGACGGCATTGAAGGAGGTCGATGGAGAAGACATTGCAGCCTTCACCGAAGAGGTCAGCACAGAGCCTTTGGTGCCTGAGCTCAAGAGCAAGGTCAAGGTCAAGAAGATTACCGACGACATCTATGGCGCTAAGCTTATCACCCTGAGCAATGGCATGAAGATTCACGTCAAGCAGACCGACTATAGCCCCAACAGAATTATCTTCCGTGCAACATCTTGGGGCGGCAACAGCCTTTACAGCAATGATGAGTACGTTAACTCCAGCAACATCGGTTTGGTTCATCAGGGCGGTTTGGGCAACTTCTCTGCTGTAGAGCTCAACAAGAAGCTTGCAGGCAAGCAAGCCAGCGTGTCGTCGAGCGTCAATGCACGCAGCGAAGGCATCAGCGCGAACTGTGTGAAGAAGGATTTCGACACTCTTCAGGACAGCATTAACAGCGTGGTTTACAATAATAATGTCCGCGCTTTGAGAATGAAGGAAGCCGACCTCGACCGCATCAACTACGATCGTTTGCTTGAGATGTACAAGGAACGTTTCGCTAATGCAGGCGACTTCGAGTACTATCTCGTGGGCGATGTCAATGCCGACTCTGTCGCTCCCTTGCTTGCGAAGTATCTTGGCGCGCTGCCTGCTAAGGGCAAGAAAGAGGCTTACAAGATTATCGACCAACGCATGACGAAGGGCGAACGCGAGTGCTACTTCACGAAGGAGCAAGACACGCCCAACTCCCTGAACGTCTTCATCTACCATACGCCCATGAAGGAGACGCTGAGGAGCGACATCCTTGTCGATATGCTCCAGCAAGCCATGCAGATGCTCTACACGGAGACTGTTCGCGAGGACGAAGGCGGAGCTTATGGCGTGCCTGTAAGTGCCAACCTTGTCGATTACCCAGAAGAACTTGCAATGGTGCAGATTGTCCTGCCAACGGCTCCCGAAAAGCGTGTGGCCATGACGTCTGTCATCAGCAATGGCATCAAGGAGATGATGGAGAAGGGACCCTCTGAAGAGAACCTCGGCAAGATAAAGGAGTATATGCTTCGTTCGCATCAGGAGGACTTGAAGAACAACGGCTATTGGATGAACAGCCTTGTCTCTAAGACACGTTTCAACCAGGAGTTCGTTGAGGGCTATGAGGATTGCGTTCAAGGCGTGACAGTTGAGGACATCAAGCAACTGGCACAGCAAATCTTCGGCAGCGGCAACCGCCTTGTTGTCGGCATGGAAACGCCGCAGCAATAGTTTAGAGTTCATAGTTCATAGTCTATGGCCCATGGTCGAGTGGTATTAAATCGTAAATCGTCAAATAATAAATTAAAAAGGTGTTTGTAACGAAGTGGCTGGCTGCCTTTGGCAGGTATTTGCAACTGATGGGACGCGTTTTAAGCATTCCCGAAAGGTGGCGGATGTTCATGCGACAGTATGTCCGTGAGATGGGCTCGCTTGGTGTCGATTCCATCGGCATTGTGCTGCTCATCAGTTTCTTCATCGGAGCCGTCATCTGCATACAGATCAAGCTCAACATCCAAAGCCCGTGGATGCCGACATTCACGACGGGATACACCACCAGAGAGATTATGTTGCTCGAGTTCTCCTCGAGTATCATGTGTCTTATCCTTGCCGGCAAGGTTGGCTCTAACATAGCCTCAGAGATAGGCACCATGCGTGTGACGCAGCAGATCGACGCCTTGGAGATAATGGGCGTGAACTCCGCTTCGTTCCTCATCCTGCCAAAGGTGGTGGGCATGATGACGATGATACCCTTCTTGGTTGTCTTCAGCATCGTGGCAGGCTTTGTGGGAGCGTATGCAACGGCGATTGCAGGCATCATCACACCAGACGATTTGACCATCGGTTTGCTGCATAGCTTCAATCAATGGTACGTCTGGATGAGCATCATCAAGAGTATCTTCTTCGCCTTCATCATCAGTAGTGTGGCATCTTATCACGGTTACTTTGTGGAGGGAGGCAGTTTCGATGTGGGCAAGGCCAGCACGAATGCTGTTGTGTCGAGCAGTATGTTGATTCTTTTCTCTGACATATTCCTAACTTCATTATTGTCGTAGTCATGATAGAGGTTCAGCATCTATACAAGAGTTTCGATGGTCGAGACATCCTTTCCGACATCAATATGACTTTCTGCGACGGGCAGACGAATCTCATCATCGGTCAGTCGGGCTCCGGCAAGACTGTGCTGATGAAGAACATCGTCGGCCTCTTCACGCCTACGAAAGGCAAGATACTTTACGACGGACGCGACTTCGTGACGATGGACAAAAAGGAGCGCGTCATGATGCGTCGCGAGATGGGCATGATCTTCCAGAGTGCTGCGCTCTTCGACTCCATGACGGTCTTGGAGAATGTCATGTTTCCCCTCGACATGTTCTCTGATATGAACTTGTCGGACAGAGTGAAACGAGCACGTTTCTGTCTTGAGCGTGTCAACCTGAAAGGAGCCGAAGACAAGATGCCGGGCGAGATAAGTGGTGGTATGCAGAAGCGCGTCGCCATAGCAAGAGCAATTGCCTTGAACCCCAAGTACCTGTTCTGCGACGAGCCTAATTCAGGTCTCGACCCCAAGACGAGCCTCGTCATCGACGACTTGATCAGTAGCATCACGCACGAATATGGCATGACGACCATCATCAACACACACGATATGAACTCGGTGCTCGGCATAGGCGAGAGTATCCTCTTCATCTGTGATGGTCACAAGGAATGGGAAGGCTCGAAGGATCAGATAATGGGCTCGACCAATGAAAGACTCAACTCCTTCATCTTCGCCAGCGACCTGCTGAGGAAAGTCAAGGAGGAGAACATGACCCCTAACCCCCTTTAGGGGAATGAAGATACCTATTGGAAGAAGGAGATATTATGGAAGAAGAAATACATCAACAAGTTACATATACATCTCTCCCCCTAAAGGGGATCGGGGAGGCCGGAATCAGCGAGTCTCTTCAGCTCAGAAGCGAAGGCTTGGTAAAGATTTATGGCAAGCGAACTGTGGTGAACAACGTCAGTTTCGATGTTCGTCAGGGCGAGATTGTCGGCCTGCTCGGACCAAATGGCGCGGGCAAGACCACCTCTTTCTATATGACGACAGGCCTTGTCCTGCCAAACGACGGCCATATCTTCTTGGGCGACGAAGAGATAACCGACCTTCCTGTCTATAAGCGGGCTCGTCTGGGCATCGGATACCTCGCGCAAGAAGCCAGCGTCTTCCGCAAGATGAGTGTCGAGGACAATATAGCCAGCGTGCTGGAGATGACGGATAAGCCTCGCGAGGAGCAGCGCGAGAAGCTCGAAAGCCTGATCAGCGAGTTCCACCTCGAGAAGGTTCGTAAGAACTTGGGCGACCAGTTGAGTGGTGGCGAACGACGCAGGACTGAGATTGCTCGCTGCCTTGCCATCGATCCGAAGTTCATCATGCTGGACGAACCCTTTGCCGGCGTTGACCCGATTGCCGTTGAAGACATACAATATATCGTGTGGAAACTGAAACAGAGGAACATCGGTGTCCTCATCACGGACCACAATGTGGAGGAAACCCTTTGCATCACCGACCGTGCTTACCTCCTGTTCGAGGGACAGATTCTCTTCCACGGAACACCTCAGGAGTTGAGTGTCAATCCTGTTGTCCTCGATAAGTACTTGACCAGAAACTTCGTCCTGAGATTCAAGGACTTCCAGCAAATGGAAGAGGAACGCTCGGAAGCCGGCAAGGCATAGCGTGCATAATTGGCAAACTAGACGTGCTTAATTGAGAAAGATCACGTGTAATCTTTGCGAAGATCACGTGTGAAGTTTTCAAACATCGCACTAGTCGTTGGACGAAACGACATAAACATTAATACAACAAAAACCATGAGACGAATCTTTTTAATTCTTTTATCCGTTCTGCCCATGCTGGTTCTTGCGAAGGGCAGCAAAGACAATCGTCTGATTGTCATTACCATCGATGGCCTGCGTTGGCAGGAAGTTTTCCAAGGAGCTGAAGAGAATATCCTCACAGACTCCAAACAAGTGCGTGACGTGAAGCAGTGTCGTGAGACTTATTGGCGGGCTACGCCAGAAGAAAGACGCGAGGCACTGATGCCTTTCACTTGGAGCACTATCGCAAAGAAAGGCCTGCTCATTGGCAACAGAAACGTCAACAGCATCATGCACCTTGCCAACAAGACCAACATCTCCTATCCTGGTTACTCAGAGATGATGACAGGAATGGCCGATGAAGCTATCACGAGCAACAATCCCGTCAACAATCCCCATCGGAATGTACTGGAGGCAGCCAACGAAGACCCTCGCTACAAGGGCGAAGTCATCATGTATGGCTCTTGGAAGTCAACGCGTTTTGCCATCCACAACGAGCAGGCAGGCATCCCAGCCAGCGTGTCGTACGAACCCAATATTGCCAAGAAGCAGACGCCCCAGTTGAAGCTCGTGGACAGAATGCTCGAGGGCATGCCTCGCTATTGGCAAAGCGAACATTTCGATGCTTTCACCTTCGCTTATGCGCTCGAGGCGTTAAAGAACGACCATCCGAAGGTGATGTGGATTTCTTTTGGCGATTGCGACGAGTGGGCTCATGCTCGTAAGTACGACCTCTACCTCGATGCAGCCAAGGGAACGGATGCCTTCATCCGCGATATCTACGAGGCTTGCGAGTCCGACAAGTTCTACAAGGGCAAGACAACCTACCTCATCACTTGCGACCATGGACGAGGCTTCGGCAATGAGTGGGGCAGTCATGGAAGCAGCACGAAAGGTTCCGAAGCGACTTGGATTATGCTCTTGGGCAAAGGCATCGATGCTTTGGGCGAGACAAAGGAATGCGGCCCCTTCCAGACTCAACAGGTTGCTGCTACGATTGCCTCTATTCTGGGCATCGACTTCACACCTGATAGCGGTGTCAAACTGCTGCCAATCGAAGTGAAATAACAAATTATTAACGCTAAACTTTCAACTTTCAACTTTTTATCGTACCTTTGCACCCGCTTTAGAAGAAAAGGACAATTTTTAAACACAAATATAGACAATGAAGATTTCATTTGAGAACGTCGACAAGGTGAGCGCCCTGCTTACCCTAAACATCGAGAAGAAAGACTACGAAGAAAAGGTAAAGAAGGCGCTGAAGGACTTCAGCCACAAAGCAAGCCTGCCAGGTTTCCGCCCAGGCAAGGTGCCTGCATCACTCATACAAAAGCGTTTCGGTGCTGAGATTAAGGTAGAGGAAATCAACAAACTCCTCAGCGAAGAAATCAACAAGTACATCCGCGAGAACAAGATCAACATGCTGGCCGAGCCTCTTCCAAACGAAGAGAAGACTCCCAAGATGGACTTCGAGGCACAGGACGACTTCACCTTCGCCTTCGACATCGCACTCGCTCCCGACTTCGACGCCAAACTCTCCAAGAAGGATAAGCTGACGTACTACGACATCAAGGTTGATGAAGCTCTCGTCGATCAGCAGGTGCAGAGTTACTGCCAGCGTGGCGGTCAGCACGTCAAGGCTGAGACATACGAGGCTCGCGATATGGTGAAGGGCACACTCACACAGCTCAACACAAAGAACAACACGCTCAAGGACGGCATCACCGTCGAGGATGCAGTCATGCTTCCCGAGTACATGAAGGACAAGAAGGAGAAGGCAAAGTTCGAAGGTGCCAAGCTGGGTGACGTCATCACCTTCAATCCTGCAAAGGCCTACGACGGCAGCGCAACCGAACTCGCCAGCCTGCTCCACATCACAAAGGAAGAGGCAGAGGAAATGAAGTCGAACTTCAACTTCCAGATCAGCGAGATTATGCGCTTCGAGCCCGCCAAGGTGAGCCAGGAACTCTTTGACCAAGTGCTCGGCAAGGGCGTGGTGAAGAGCGAGGAAGAGTTCCGCAAGTTCATTGCCGACGACATCAAGAAGAACTTCCAGAGCGAGTCTGAATATCAGTTCACCCAAGACCTGCGCGAGTACATCCTGGGTCGTGTCGGCAAGGTTGAATTCCCCGAGGCACTCCTGAAACGCTTCATGAAGCTCCGCAATGCAGACAAAGGCGAGGAGTACGTTGATGATAACTTTGAGAAGAGTCTGCCCGAACTGCTCTGGCACCTTGCCAAGGAACAGATTTGCGACCAGCTCGAGGTGAAGGTTCAGCACGAAGATGTGCTCGAGACAGCCAAGACCTTCACTCGCTTACAGTTCGCTCAGTACGGCATGGTGAACCTTCCCGAAGAGTCCATCACCAGCTATGCTGCAGAGATGCTCAAGAACGAGCAGCAGGCACAAGGTCTCGTAGAGCGTACCGTCGAGAACCTTATGGCAGCAAAGGCCAAGGAAGCCGTAACGCTGAAGACTAAGGAAGTTACGATGGACGAGTTCCGCAAACTTTCCGAGAAGAAGTAAGATAATAAAAATGAGGTAATGCGTGCGAGCGCGTATGCGTGCGTGCGCATTATTATATAATGTATATAAGGTAACACACAATAGTATGGAGAACGAATTTCGCAAGTTCGCTACCCGTCATTTGGGTATGAACAGCATGGTGCTCGACGATGTCATCAGCATGCAAAACCAGTACCTCAATCCCTATATCCTTGAGGAACGCCAGTTGAACGTCACGCAGATGGACGTCTTCAGCCGTTTGATGATGGACCGCATCATCTTCCTTGGCACCCAGATCGACGACTATACTGCCAACACCTTGCAGGCTCAGTTGCTCTTCCTGGATAGTACCGACCCAGGCAAGGACATCAGCATTTACGTCAACAGCCCTGGTGGCAGCGTGCATGCTGGCTTGGGTATCTACGACACGATGCAGTTCATCTCGAGCGATGTGGCTACCATCTGCACAGGTATGGCTGCCAGCATGGCCGCAGTTCTGCTTGTGGCAGGCAAGGAAGGAAAGCGCAGTGCCCTGAAGCACAGTCGAGTCATGATTCACCAACCGATGGGTGGCGCACAGGGTCAGGCAAGCGATATCGAGATAACGGCTCGCGAGATCCAGAAGCTCAAGAAGGAACTCTACACCATCATTGCAGAGCACTCCCATACCGACTTCGACAAAGTCTGGGCAGACAGCGACCGCGACTACTGGATGACTGCTGAAGAGGCCAAGGAATACGGCATGATTGACCGTGTGATGACACGCAAGCAGGATTAGAGATTAAGGATCATAGATAAGGGATGACAGGCAAGAAAAAGAACCGTTGCTCCTTTTGTGGACGCAGCGAAGACGAGGTGGCAATGCTGCTGACGGGCTTGAACGGCTTCATCTGCGACGAGTGTGCTCGTCAGGCAGAACATATAGTCCGTGAGAACTTGGGCAGCAGGGTAAATCCGAAGAAAGGCAATGACATGGCTCTCGACATGAAGGAGATTCCCAAGCCTCGCGACATCAAGGCCTTCCTCGACCAGTATGTCATCGGTCAGGACAGCGCCAAGCGTTACCTGTCGGTTGCCGTCTATAATCACTACAAGCGTCTGGCTCAGAAGGTGGACGACGACGGAGTGGAGATCGAGAAGAGCAACATCATCATGGTTGGGCCTACCGGCACAGGCAAGACGCTGCTGGCTCGCACCATCGCCAAGCAACTCAATGTGCCTTTCACCATTGTTGACGCCACCATCTTCACCGAGGCAGGATATGTTGGAGAAGATGTCGAGAGCATCCTGACGCGCCTTTTGCAAGTGGCAGACTACGATGTGGCTGCCACAGAGCGAGGCATCGTCTTCATCGACGAGATAGACAAGATAGCTCGTAAGCAAGACAATCCCAGCATCACGCGTGATGTGAGCGGCGAAGGTGTGCAGCAGGGACTGCTCAAGTTGCTCGAAGGCTCCATCGTCAACGTGCCGCCAAAAGGTGGCCGCAAGCACCCCGATCAGGACTACATTCATGTTGATACCCACAACATCCTCTTTATTTGTGGCGGCGCGTTCGACGGCATAGAGCGCAAGATAGCACAACGCCTGAATACTCACGTCGTGGGTTATGATAGTGTGCAGAACCAGCAGAAAATCGACACGAAGGACTTGATGAAGTACATCGTGCCGCAGGACCTGAAGAGTTTCGGCCTTATACCCGAGATAATCGGACGTCTGCCTGTGCTGACCTATCTCGACCAACTGGACAGGGAAGCCCTGCGAAACATCCTGACCGAGCCAAAGAATTCGCTCGTCAAGCAGCAGATAAAGTTGTTCCAGATGGATGGCATCAAACTCTCCTTCGACGACGATGCGCTCGACTTCATTGTCGATAAGGCCGTCGAGTACAAGCTTGGTGCCCGTGGCTTGCGCAGCATCATGGAGACCATCATGATAGAGGCACAGTACAATGCCCCTTCTGCTGGAGAGAAGGAACTTGTCATCACGCGTCAGTATGCCGAGCAACAGATCGCTAAGAGCGAGAAGATGAAATAAGACAACGGACTTCCGGAGCACCCAAGACCAGTCAACGGACAACAGGAATAGGACTTTTTCTACTCTGTTGTCCGTTGACTGTTGTCTGTCGTCATAAAAAATGGAGGCTTCTTCTTTCATTTTTACCTAAAAACATTTGGTGGTTTGCGTAAAAAGACGTAACTTTGTCATTAGCTATGTTCTAACGCCACCCAAATGACAGATATAAACCTGACTGATCAACTTAAGCATTATTTTGGTTTCGATTCCTTTAAGGGCGACCAGGAAGCAATCATCCGTAACCTCCTCGACGGCAAGGATACCTTTGTGCTGATGCCTACCGGCGGAGGCAAATCCCTGTGCTATCAGTTGCCGGCACTTATCAGTGAAGGCACGGCCATCGTGGTCTCTCCACTCATTGCCCTTATGAAGAATCAGGTGGATGCCATACGTCAGGTCACCGACGACGACGGTATTGCCCACTACCTCAACTCGTCCCTCAGCAAGGTGCAGATAGATGCTGTGAAGGAAGACGTCATTGCCGGACGCACTAAACTACTGTATGTCGCTCCCGAGTCGCTGACGAAGGAGGAGAACATACGCTTTTTGGCTGGCACAAAGATATCGTTCTATGCTGTCGATGAGGCACATTGCATCTCGGAATGGGGTCACGACTTCCGCCCCGAGTACCGCAATATCCGTCCTCTTGTGGAGCAGATAGGCTCGGCTCCCATCATTGCCCTGACGGCAACGGCTACAGATAAGGTGCGGACGGACATCAAGAAGAACTTGGGCATACCTGATGCTACCGAGTTCAAGAGCTCGTTCAACCGACCGAACCTCTACTATGAGATACGTCCCAAGACGAAGGATGTGGATAAGGACATCACGCGTTTCGTGCTCCAGAACAAGGGCAAGAGCGGCATCATCTATTGCCTGAGCCGCCGCCGTGTCGAGGAACTGGCCGAGATGCTTCGTGCCAACAATATTCCAGCGCGAGCCTATCATGCCGGCATGGAGTCGGCAGACAGAGCCCAGACGCAGGACGACTTCCTCATGGAGCGCATCGACGTCATCGTCGCCACCATTGCCTTCGGTATGGGCATCGACAAGCCCGACGTGCGCTACGTCATCCATTACGACATTCCCAAGAGCCTCGAAGGCTACTATCAGGAGACAGGCCGAGCTGGCCGAGACGGTGGCGAAGGCATCTGCCTCACATTTTTCTCGCCACACGACCTGCGCAAGCTCGAGAAGTTCATGCAGGGCAAACCTGTGGCTGAGCAGGATATCGGCCGACAGCTCCTGCAAGAGACAGCAGCCTATGCCGAGACATCCGTCTGCCGCCGCAAGTTCCTGTTGCATTACTTTGGCGAGGAATACGAACCTGACAACTGCGGCAAGTGCGACAACTGCCTGCATCCGAAGGAGAGAGTCAAAGCCGTCAGCGAACTCCTGCAAGTGCTCAAAGTCATCAATGCCATCAAGGAAGGCTTCAAGACACAACACGTCATCGACATCCTTGTGGGCAACGAGACGGACGATGTCATCGCACATCGCCACGAACTCCTCAACTGCTTCGGCTGTGGTGACGACCACGAAGCATCCTTCTGGAATGCCGTCATACGTCAGGCCATGATTTCTGGCTACATCGAGAAAGGCATCGAGAACTACGGCCTGCTCAGCATCACACCGACAGGACGCAACTACATGAAGGACCCCGAGGACTTCTACATCACCGAAGACCGCGAGTTCGACGACTTCAACGATGCCATGGGCGAAGGCACATCGGTGCTCGACGAGACACTCTTCGCCATGCTCAAAGACCTGCGCCGCGACGTGGCCCGCCGCAAGAACCTGCCTCCTTACGTCATCTTCCAAGACCCGTCGCTCGAGGATATGGCAACATCATATCCCACAACAGTCGAGGAACTGAAGAACATCAAGGGCGTGGGCGAAGGCAAGGCAAACCGCTACGGAGCAGAGTTTGTGCAGCTCATCG
>CACXUA010000062.1 GCA_902770725.1 uncultured Bacteroidales bacterium
GATTGCCGGAGTTCTCGAACTCTTTCCATTGCTCGAAGGTCTGACGCGAGCGGCGAGCTGTGCCCGAGTTCATATAGCGGCGTTTCTCGGCCTCGTAGAGGCGCGCGTACTCCTCATCCTTATGTCTGCGTTCCAACTGGTCTGCTATCTGCGTCAGTACATTGCTCAGCATCCCCAGCGCCTCGTTGACCAGCCGGGTCTGTTCGCAGACAACCGAATCCTCGCTGCCACATTCGGGCAGTTCCAGCATCAGCAGCTGCTCCGAGAGTTCGGTGTAGTCAATATCCGCATCAGCCTCGAGGACAGCCTCACGGCTTACCACATCGAGCACCTCGTGCTGCATCATATCGACCATCTCCATGACATCAGCAGCAAGCCCCATCAGACGGAACTTTGTACCGGCCGACGGTTGCTCTTTTCGACTCTTTTCAATCTTCTCAAACAGGTCGGAAAATAATGCCTGATATTCGCAAGTGTCTTTCATAGTATTAAAAATATTGTGTATATGAAAATCGGTTGCGAAGTTACAAAATATCCTGGACGTGACAAAGAAAATAACGAAGTTTTTTTCTGCTTTTTTAGGGTAAAATATAATGTGTTTGAAAGACAGACAGTTAGGGGAAATCACACTTAGTCATTTAGTCATTTAGTCATTTAGTCAAAATCGATTTGGAAGTA
Organism: uncultured Bacteroidales bacterium; assembly: GCA_902770725.1. Taxonomy (GTDB): domain Bacteria; phylum Bacteroidota; class Bacteroidia; order Bacteroidales; family Bacteroidaceae; genus Physcousia. Next base: position 679 of record CACXUA010000062.1, read on the forward strand.
GAGATGTACCTCATTAGTATAAATATATATATATATTTATACTAATGCCACCCCCTGCCCCTCAAAAGTGCAAATGACTAAATGACTAAATGACTAAATGACTGCACGCCTCGAAAAATAAATCGAAAAAAGTTGGCAAAGTATTCGTAGACCGCACAGCTGATGTCGTACCTTTGTGGTGGATTAGAAATCCATCACGAGTCTGCTTACGCTCGGGATAGCAAATCCGCGGTTTGCTCTCCTCTCGCTTAAACGCAGACTTGCAGTGTGAAAGATGAGGGAATGTCTGCAGGGTTCTTTCAAAACTTCACACGTGATGTTTGAGAACTTCACACGTGATGTTGGCCTTCCGCACCTTAGAAGTGCGCCTTGGTGCTAGAGCATCCAAGAACTTCACACGTCAAGTTTGAAGACGACAAGCCTCTCCTAAATCCTCCCCTAAAGGGAAGGACTAAAGGGAAGAGCAAGAGAGAATTAACAAAATTAATTAACTGGAGTAAAATGGGAAGTAAAAATGGGAGTAAAAACGGAAGTAAAGCACTTCGTGCTGGACGATACCACAAGGGCCCAAAAGGTATCCTCTAACCTCTCACCTCTAACCTCTAAACTATTTTCACAGGGTGGCTGTTTTCTTTTAGTGGGTGTTTTGTTGTATGGATTTGAAATACCCGACGCTTTCGGCTATGCCGATGAAGGGGTCTGTCATGTCCTTCTCGTACTCGAGGCTGAGGGAGCCTTTGTAGCCCACTTTACGCAGCATCTTGACGAACCTGGGGAAGTCGATGGCGCCTCGTCCCAGCTCGATGGCGTGGCCTGCCTTGGTGCCTTCGGTGACGTCCTTCAGATGGATGTCGAAGACGCGCTTGCCGTATCGCTTCAGGTCTTTGGTGGGGTCGGAACCTGCTCGCAAGTCATGCCCGATATCGAGACAGATGCCCAGCCTTGGGTCACGGTCCTTGACGTCGTTCCAAATGGAGGTGGCATCGGGATAGAGCGGCATATCAGGCCCATGCAGATGGATGGCGTAGCGAATGCCCGTCTCCTTGACTTTCTGCTCCACGCGGTCGAGCACATCGTAGCGAGGTCCTTTGTCGCCCCAAACGCCTGGAACACCCACTATGAGGTCCACGCCAACTCGCTGAGCATAAGCAAAAGCCTTATCGACAGCCTCTACATCTTTCATATAAATAGGTCCGACGGCATATCCGATGACATCGTGAGCAGCCAGTTTCTCCTTGAACTGGGCAATCTGCTCGGCATTGGCATCGATGGGCAGGTGGAAGTCCTTGATACAGAGGTAGTGGACGTCAATCTTCTTCATGAAGGCGAGTGTCTTGTCGATGTCGAACTTCACGAATGTGTAGCCTGCCATACCAAGATGGAAGGCATCCTGAGCCCAAAGCATAGTGCCCTGAAGCATCAGCAAAAAAGAGAAAAATAATGTTCTGAGTTTCATGATATATCGTTTTTTGTTTACAAATTTATAAATAATTCTTCATTTTTCATTCTTAATTCTTCATTTTTTTGTATCTTTGCACAAAAAGAAGACCATGAATACGCATAAAACTTATGTTGCTTACGATGCTGAAGGTGTACTAGACCACGAAAACTCGAACCTGAAGACCTTCCAGCAGCTCCATGCATGGCAAAGGATGCGTCCAGACCGCTTCCGCTTCGTCAACATGGACGAGATAAACTTTTCGAGCGAACACGATGACTTGGTGGACTCTACAGTCAAGACGCGTCTGCTTGCCCTAATGGCTCAAGCCGACAATCTGCTCGTGCTCGTCTCTCCCATCACAAATGTCGAGAGCCCCATCCTGAACTGGCAAATCAGCAAGGCAGTGAATCGTTACCACCTGCCCGTCATCATTGCCTATGTTGACGAAGTACAGCTCGACGACAATTCCGTAGAAGAGAACTGGGCGAAGCTGCCCAACAAGATACGCAAGTACATCGGCCGCGACTCAGCCCGCATGTGCCACATCCCCCTCACGCAAGACAAACTGGAACGCGCCCTCGGAACCTTCTCCGTCGGCGGTCAGACATATCCTTGGAACTCGACAACGATATTTTAGGACTACAGACTATGAACGGACAATACATCGAACGCATTGAGATAGAAGGTCTCTGGAACGGACACAAACACATCTGCTGGGACCTGCAGCCAGGAGTCAACATCCTGAGCGGCGTGAATGGCGTAGGCAAGAGCACCATCCTGAATCGCGTCATCATGCACTTGCTCGACATCGACCGAGACACACGCAAGAACGATGGCGTACACCTCACCATCTTCCCTAGCGAAGCCAAGAGTGTTGACTTCGAAGTCATTCGCTCCTTCGACAGGCCCATGCTTTCCAACGAGCTGATGAACAAGCTGACGGACAATCAGATGCAGACGGAACTGGACCTGCACATCTATTACCTCGGACGCAAATGGCTCGACTATCAGGTGAACCTCTCGAACCGAATGGTGGAACTCTTTGCCAGCAACGACCCAGAAGCAGCAGCCAAGGTGCAAGCGCTGGCACACGAGAAGACACACTTCCAAGACCTGATAGACGACCTCTTCCACGAGACTGGCAAGACTATCAAACGAGACCAGAACGAGCTCTACTTCGACAGTTATGGCGAGACCATCTCGGCATACAAGCTCTCAAGTGGCGAAAAGCAGATGCTCATCATCCTGCTCACCGTCTTGGTGCAGAACAAGAAACCGTTCGTGCTCTTCATGGACGAACCCGAAGTCTCTCTGCACGTAGAATGGCAACAGCGACTGATTGACCTCACGATGGACCTCAATCCAAATGTTCAGGTCATCCTCACGACACACAGCCCAGCCGTCATCATGAACGGATGGAGCGACAGAGTAACTGATGTAGAGGACATTGAAGTCAAATCATAATTCATAATTCAAAAAGCCTGCCCTTTAAGGGAAGGTTTGGAAGGGTCTTATGTCAAAGCGTCTGCAAGAACATCTCAACTCGCAATACTTCGAACTGGCATCGAAGCTTCGGCCCAGGAATGCTGCTCGAAAAGTCGTGGCATACGTGGAAAGCTACGATGATGTCTTCTTTTGGCGCTCTGTATTGCAAGACTTCGAGACTGAACATATCAAGTTCGAAGTGATGCTCCCCTCTCGATTTACCCTCAGCAAAGGCAAGAAAGCTGCCTTGATGAATAAGCTCGGGCCTCGGCTTGGAGATTACATGATAGCTTGCGTGGATGCCGATTACGACTACCTCATGCAAGGCGCTACACCAATCAGCCAGACGCTGCTCTCCAGTCCCTACATCCTCCACACCTATGCCTACGCCATCGAGAACTACCAATGCTATGCTCCAGCTCTGCATACGGCTTGCGTGATGAGCACACTCAACGACAGAGACATCATTTCGCTCGAAGCATTCATGGAGGAGTACAGCAAGATTATCTGGCCGCTCTTCGTCTGGAGCATCTGGGCTCACAAGAACGGACAAGCAAGCAACTACAGCATCACAGCCTTTGGACAGACCGTCACCTTCCACGACATCAATCCCTACCACCCAGAGAAAGCACTCGAACACTTGCGAGAACGCGTCAACAGGCAAATAGGTTGGCTGCAACGTAAATACCCGAAAGCCAAAGAAAGCTACCTGAAACTGCGCCAGTCTCTGCAAGAAGAACTTGGCATCCGCCCTGCAGAAACCTATCTGTATATTCAGGGACATGCCCTGATGGAAGGTGTCGTCCTGCCACTTCTCAATCCAATCTGCAACATGCTGAGAAGGGAAAGAGAGAAAGAGATTTCACAACTTGCACTTCATGGGCAACAGAAGCAGAACGAACTCTCTGGCTATCGGCATAGCCAATCTGCCATCGACCTGATGCTTCGCAAGAGTGTTGACTTCAAACAAAGCGCTCCATATCAACTTTTGATTGCAGATATAGAGCGCCTCGTTGAGCGAATCAGCAAAAGACTTACTGCTTAAGGTACAGGTCGTAAAGCTCTTGCAAGTAGCCTAACTTCTCCCCCTCTTTCGTTTCGAGGTAAGTGCCTCCATAATAGAAACAAGCAAAACCTCCTGAAACAATACCCCAACGACAAGCTTCCTTCAAGTCGAGGGCTTTATTGTTTGCCATTTGACGAGCAAGGGAGCCTATAACTCCGCCTGCAAAATTATCGCCACAACCTGTACTGTCGCCTTTTTTGCCTTGCTTCAAAGCCTCTCCAACAGCTTTGGATACAGGCATTGTCTGCTCCTCAACCTTGCCAAAGAGAGGACTGTCTGCCCAAAGATAAATGTTCTGAGCCCCGTTTGTAACAACGACAGCACCAGCACCTTTCTCTCGGAAGAAAGCAATAGCTGAGGGAGCATCCTTTTGTCCACTAAGGCTAAGGGCTTCCTCGTGGTCCACCAGAAGCAGGTCTATGAACTGATAACTCTCGTCGCTCTCACCCATTGGCCAGCGTTTGTCGGGATTATTCTTTTCGTTGATGAAGTCATAAACCGTGTTGACGACAGTAATTCGGCCTTTTGATTTGGCTTTCTTGAGCATCGGGACAAGTCCCTGATGAATGCGAGGCACAAGAGCAGTCGAGCCAAAGACGCAGATGTCACTATCGTAGAAGCTCTCATCCACCTCTTCTGGAAGGTAATGCCACGATGCTCCGATGGTATTCACGAAAGTCCTTTCTCCATGCCCGTTATCGTAATTCGGGTCGGAAAGGACAGATGTCGAAGCCGTTTCGCTTCCCTTCTCGACACGATAATGGCTGAGGTCGAGCTTGGTTTGATTGAGCTTCTGCATAATCTTGTCTGCCACCTCGTCATCTCCCCGACAGCCATAAAAGCTGACAACACTCTCTTTATGAGCGAGTTGGGAAGCATTGATGAGCGCCACAATACAAGGGCCACCGATGTTTTCCTTATCCGCCTCGAGACCTTTGGTGAGCGAAGGCAGGATTTCTGACGCGAAAGGCTGACCTGCAAAGCGTTCCAATTCTTCCTCGAAGGTCAGTTTCCCTGGCTCCAAGCCACCATCGCCAGCCTTCTTGCTCATGCATTTGCGAAAGGCTTCAGAATGGAAATCAACATGTCCATAAATGCGGTCGAGCAAGCAGCAGCCAACTCCAGATATTCGAACAGCCATAGAAGTTTAAGAGTTTAAAGGTTTAAGAGTTTAAGCAAGGAACTTCGTGTAGTCCGAGCAAAGCAGGTGCAGAGGCTCTTCGTCTTCGATGATATCTGGGAATCGGCCTACTGGCTCGTAGAAGCGATTGTCCGTCGTATCGTCATTACATTGGCTGACTTCACCCACCATCACTTTTCCCTTACCTGGCTCGCCATAGAAACGATGGTAAAGATATTGCTCCATGCAGATGCTCTGGCCTGGTTTGAGAATGACTTTGCCACCAGGTTCCATCGTATGTTCAATGCCGTCTATGCGATAATGAACAGGCGTATCGGCAAAGCCCTCGTTCTTATCCGCATTATAGAGCTCGATAACGAGGTTGCCTCCACCACGATTGATGATGTCTTCCATCTTGCTCCAATGGAAATGCATCGGTGTTTCCTGCAGTTCCTCGACTATCATAATCTTCTCGGCATAAGGTTTCTTGTCAACACCATACTTGCCGTTTCTAATCGTGAACAAGAAGAGGCCGCATCGTTTGAAGTCGCCTGAGCCAAAGTCTGTGATATCCCAGCCCAGCATTCTTTCCGTTATGTAGCCCACTTTATCGCGGTTTGCCTTCCAATCAGCAAGGCTCCACTCTGCCCATTCGGGTAGTACGAACTGACGCGAAGCCAGAAATTCCTTAGCTTCACGAATGATTTGATTGATTTCGCTACGTTTCATGTTGTATAGTTTTAACTTCTGTTATTACTTTCAAATAGTTGAATATGTTCAGCCACGACCTCTCTCGAAGCATCTATCATGACCTGTTTGAGAGGCACATATTCTTCGTCAGGCTTCGTGGAAAGGCGTTCACGAATGCGTTTCATGATGCCTCGCTGAATAGCAGTCGCTACATTTATCTTGCAGATTCCATTATGAATGCAGGACTTGAAGTCCTCTACACTTGTTCCGCTTCCGCCATGAAGCACCAAAGGCAAACGATTTGCCTCGTGAATCTCGATAAGTCGCTGAATGTTAAGCTGTGGCGTGTGCACATAATGTCCGTGAAGATTGCCTATCGCAACAGCAAGAGCATCAATTCCTGTAGCTTGGACAAAGCGGACAGACTCCTCAACATCAGTGAAGACGTCGGCAGTATCGACGCCTGAGTTGCCCACTTTGCCGAGTTCCGCCTCAACATCTACACCAGCAGCTTTGGCGATTCGAGTCACATCTTTCGTAACGCTTACATTCTCCTCGAAAGGCAGAGCTGCACCATCGAACATCACAGAGGTAAAGCCAAGACGAATGGCTCGCACGCAAGTCTCGAGACTCTGCCCGTGGTCCAAATGCACACAAACAGGCACGGAAGCCCTCTTGGCAGCCTCGAGATAAAGCGGAGCCATCAGTTCCATCGGAGCTTCAGGAAACTGAACTTCAGCAAGTTGCAGGATGATGGGCGAACGTAAAGCTTCTGCCGCCTCGATGGCACCCATCACATTCTCAAGGCTCAAACAATTAAACGCCCCCACAGCATAGTGCCGTTCATTAGCGTCTTTCAGTATCTCACTCAAGGTTACAAGCATAGTCGTCAGTCTTTATTTTGTTAGTTTTCGGCCTTAAAGTTACAACTTTTTATTTAATCCGAGTCACAAAAAAGCAAAAACTTTGTGATGATAAAAAACATCTGCAGTCAACTTGCAAAAGATGGCACGTTAAATTGACGAAGATGGCACGTTAAATTGGCAAAGATGGCACGTTAAGTTTGAGGACTTGGCACCCCCCCTTCAATGACCTAAATCAATAAATAATGTACGCGAAAGGAGATTATCGCTCGCGTATTGTAGTTAAGTGAATAATTTTTCGTACCTTTGCAGCCCGAAAGTAGTAAAACAAAACAAAAATAGACATGAAAGCATTTGTATTTCCCGGTCAGGGAGCACAGTTTACGGGTATGGGCAAAGAGCTCTACGACACGAACCCAAAGGCAAAAGAACTTTTCGAAAAGGCAAACGAGATACTTGGTTTCCGCATCACAGACATTATGTTCGAGGGTGCTGAGGAAGAATTGAAGCAGACGAAGGTGACCCAACCTGCCGTCTTCCTCCATAGTGTTATCACAGCTATCTGTATGGGCGATGCCTTCAAACCTGATATGGTTGGCGGTCACAGCTTGGGCGAGTTCAGCGCTCTCGTAGCTGCCAGAGCCCTTTCATTTGAGGACGGTCTGCGTCTTGTCCATGCTCGTGCAATGGCTATGCAGAAGGCTTGCGAAGCCGCTCCTGGCACGATGGCTGCAATCATCAACCTTCCTGACGAGACAGTTGAGCAGGTTTGTGCTGAGGTAACTGCAGAAGGTAATGGAGTCGTTGTTCCTGCTAACTACAATTGCCCAGGCCAATTGGTCATCAGCGGCAATGTCGAGGAGATAAACAAAGCTTGCGAGAAGCTAAAGGAAGCTGGTGCAAAGCGCGCTCTGGTACTTCCTGTTGGTGGTGCTTTCCACAGTCCCCTCATGCAACCCGCTAAGGACGAGCTTCAGGCAGCCATTGAGCAAACAGAGTTCCACACACCCACATGCCCCATCTATCAGAATGTAGATGCCAAGGCTCACATGGATGCAACTGAGATTAAGCAGAACCTTATCGCTCAGTTGACGGCTTCTGTTCGCTGGACATACGAGGTGCAGAACATGCTTGCCGCTGGTGCAACCGAGTTCACAGAATGTGGCCCAGGTCGCGCTCTGCAGGGCATGATTACAAAGATTGCCAAAGGAATCGAAGGCATAACCATCGACGGCATCCAGTAAGATGACCATCTATCAGGTCTTCACCCGTCTGTTCGGCAACGACAAGGCTGTCTGCATTCCAAATGGAACCAAGCAGCAGAATGGGTGCGGCCTGATGCAAGACTTTACAGCCAAGGCTTTGGAGCATATCCGAGCACTTGGCTGTACCCATATTTGGTACACAGGAATCATCGAGCACGCCAGCAAGACGGATTATTCTGCCATAGGTATTCCTGCCGACAACCCTGATGTAGTGAAGGGCGAAGCAGGCAGTCCGTATGCTATTCGCGACTATTATGACGTTGACCCTGACCTTGCGAAAGACCCCTCGAAGCGCATCCACGAGTTCGAACGCTTGGTGGAACGGACGCATAAAGCAGGCTTGAAAGTCATCATCGACTTCGTGCCCAATCATGTTGCCCGTCAGTATCATTCGGACGCCAAGCCAAAAGGTGTCCGCGACCTTGGAGAGGACGACGACACAACACTCCCCTCCTCGCCCGACAACAACTTCTATTATCTGCCAGAACCGCTCTGTCTCGACAACATCCTGCAGGGAAGCACCTATCAGGAAATTCCTGCGAAAGCAACAGGCAACGACAGGTTCACCTCTATGCCATCGAAAGACGACTGGTACGAAACGGTGAAACTTAACTATGGCCCAAACACTTATCACAAGATGCTTGACATCCTGATGTATTGGGCCTCGAAGGGTATTGACGGATTCCGTTGCGATATGGCCGAGATGGTGCCCGTTGAGTTCTGGGAATGGGCTTTGCCTCAGGTGAAAGAACGTTTTCCGAACATCATTTTCATAGCAGAAGTCTATGGGAGGGAGAATTACAGGCGCTACATAAATGAAGTAGGATTCAACCTGCTGTACGATAAATCGGGCGTATATGATATTCTGCGAGGCGTAATGAACGGCAGCTGCAGTGCACGCAACCTAAGCTGGAACTGGCAGTTCCTCTCCGAGATTCAGGACAATATGCTCAATTTCCTTGAGAATCACGATGAACAGCGGCTATCCTCCGCGGCATTCGCCCAAAGCGCATCCCGCGCCTGGGGCGCCGTTGCATACGCTATGCTTTTCAACACTGCCTCATGGATGTTATATGCCGGCCAGGAGGTGGGGGAGGACGCTTCGGAGAGTGACGACTGCCGAACTTCCATCTTCAACTGGTGCCATCCTTCCGGGCTGGAGCATCTTGGCAAGTTCATTCACGGCGGTACGCCTCTTCCCGAAAAAGAAGGGGATATCCTTGCCCGCTACAGGCGCCTTGGCACTCTTGCGCGCACGCCCCTGTTCCGCACCGGCGGCGTATGGGACTTGTGTTACTGCAATCAGGACACGCCTGGATTCGACCTTGACCACTGCACCGCCTTTATGCGTTATAACGGCACCGAAGCCATGATTGTACTATGCAACTTCGGGCCGGGGGTCGTATCGACCGATTTGAT
>CACXUA010000063.1 GCA_902770725.1 uncultured Bacteroidales bacterium
CTACGTCAGCTCGTTCAACAGCGACAACCAGATGCTCGACAGCATTTGGTACGTGGCAGCATGGGACGTGCGGGCCAACCTGCGCGAGGACTGCTTCGGAGCCATCCTGCTGGACCGCGGCGACCGCATCTCGTGGACCGGCGACGCCTATACGGCACAGGCTGCTGCGCTGGTGGCATTTGCCAACTACGACGCCGTACTGAAGAACCTACGCTTCACAGAAGAGCACGTCAACAACATCGAGACATACGAACTGATGTGGGTGGAAAGCCTCATCGACTACTACATGTATTCGGGCGACCGCGAGGGACTGGAGAGCCTGTTGGATAAAGCCTACAAGCGTTTGGACCACGCATACAGCATTTTTGACAGCCCCACAGGCCTTCGCTTCGTGGGCTGGGACGACCGCACGGGCACAGGCTTCGACCACTCGGAATGCGAACAGAACAAACTTTGCTATCAGGCAATGGCCATCGGCACCTGGAAGCACTTTGCCGATGTACTGGAGCGCATCGGCAAGACCGCCAAGGCCCGACTCTATCGCAACTATGCCACACGCAAGGCACAGCAACTGCTCGGCACAGGCAACTTCATCAACAAGATGGGTATGCACGCGGCTGCTGATGCCATCAATGCAGGACTGACCGACGACCTCTCGCGCCTCTATCATCCCGACCTGGCCGACCGTCTGCAACGTCTCTCCTACTCGCCCTTCAACCAATGCATGATTATCGACGCGATGGCTGCAGCCGGACATCACGACCATGCCTTTGCCAGCATCATGGACATGTGGGGCGGACAGATTGCATACGGCGGAACGACATTCTTCGAAGTGTATCGCCCCGACTGGAACAACATCCTCCCGCACAACGGCCCCGTTCCCTACACGCAGGCCGGCCACACCAGTCTGGCCCATCCTTGGGGCGCCGGCGTGCTGGCTTGGCTCACCGAAGAGATGCTGGGCGTGAAGCCAACGGACCCCGGCTTCAGCACCTTCCGTGTGCATCCACACTTCTGCGGCTATGCCAGGCGAGTGAAGGGTGACGTCAGCACACCGCACGGCACCATCCGTGCCTCTTTCGACCTCGAAAGCGGTCAGCACACCTTGAGCGTGCCCGACAGCACCGTCGCTAACTACGCCATACCACGCGAAGGCATGGGCATTACGTCCGTCCTCATGAACGGACAGGCAGTCAGCCCCAGCCGTGAGGACGAGCAGTTCTTCTATCTGGACAGCCTCGCAGCTGGCGAATACACCTTCGAAGTGTATTATACCGGCACGCCCACCGAGCCGCTGCAAGAGGAGTACATTTATGCAGCCCAACTACTCGATGTGGACTATGAGACGCACGGCGAATGGTACACGAAGTACGGCCAAGACGGCTACTTCATCGTGGGCGGCGACAACGGCAAAGACCTCGCCGTGCTGCCCGACTATGTGGAATCCATCACCTTCGACTACATCTGCAACCCCAGCTACCACCGCACCGTCATCAACCCGCAGGACCCCATTGCCAAGTTGCCTGTCAATCCCGACGGAACAGGTGCAAAAGTGTTCGCCTGCTACTATTCGCGCGACCTGCACATGTGCCCAGTTGACATTCGTCTGAAGGAACAGCATCCCTACACCGTAGCCCTCTACGTTGCCGACTGCGAAACGAAAGGCATGGACCGCAACCAAAGCATCGAGGTGTTCGACCTGGAGACGATGAACCGCATCGCCCCGCTAACACGCGTCGACGACATGAAGGGCGGCGTCTACATCGTCTACTCCTACAACAAGAGTATGCGCATCCGCTGCAACCACATCCGCGGTGACAACGCTGTCTACAACGCCCTATTCTTCGGCAAGAAATAAGGGAACTGGCTCACCGAAGCTCTGATGTTCTCTGACCGTCAAACTCATTCCTCCTCTTTTAACTTATCGGAGTTTCTCTTTACCAAATAGGAACAGGCAGTTGTCTGTTCCTATTTGTTGCTGTACCTTTGCACAAGTTTTATCAGAATGGAGAAACGATATGGAAGACAGAACTACATTGAACCGCCAGTTGGCACAGATGCTGAAGGGCGGAGTGATTATGGACGTGACGACACCCGAGCAGGCAAAGATTGCCGAGGCTGCCGGGGCTTGCGCAGTAATGGCATTGGAACGCATTCCCGCTGACATCAGGGCTGCTGGGGGTGTAAGTCGTATGAGTGACCCGAAGATGATAAGAGGCATTCAGGAGGCCGTGACGATTCCCGTGATGGCAAAGTGCCGCATCGGTCATTTTGCAGAGGCACAGATACTCGAGGCCATCGAGATTGACTACATCGACGAGAGCGAGGTGCTCTCTCCAGCGGATGATGTCTATCACATCGACAAGCGGAAGTTCCGCGTGCCGTTCGTCTGCGGAGCAAAGGACTTGGGCGAAGCGCTGAGACGCATCAACGAGGGCGCCACGATGATACGCACCAAGGGCGAACCCGGCACGGGTGACATCATTCAGGCCGTCCGTCACATGCGCTTGATGCAAAGTGAAATCAGGAGACTCGTTTCGTTGAACGACGATGAACTCTACGAGGCAGCCAAGCAACTGAGAGTCCCTTTCGACCTCGTCCAATACGTTCACGAGAACGGCAAACTACCCGTTGTGAACTTCGCAGCTGGAGGTGTGGCCACGCCTGCCGATGCGGCCATGATGATGCAACTGGGTGCAGAAGGCGTCTTCGTAGGTAGCGGCATCTTCAAGAGCGGCAATCCCGAGAAGCGCGCACAAGCCATCGTGAAAGCCGTCACGAACTACGACAACCCTGCCGTCTTGGCTTCACTCAGCGAGGACCTCGGCGAAGCGATGGTGGGCATCAACGAAAGCGAGATTCAACTGCTGATGGCAGAACGCGGAAAATGAAGATTGCTATACTCGCTCTTCAAGGGGCTTTTGCAGAGCATGAACAGATGCTTAGGTTGCTTGGGGTTGAAACAACACTAATAAGAGAGCATTGGGAAGACGTTTCTGGTCTCATCATTCCTGGTGGCGAGAGCACGGCCATGATGCGCATCATGAAGGACGAAGGCTTGTTCGAGCCGCTCCGACAGGCAATTCTCGACGGGCTTCCTGTGCTCGGAACCTGTGCTGGCCTCATTATGCTCGACCGAAATCACCTCAATGTGATGGACATCACGGCTCGCCGAAACGCTTACGGCAGGCAGTTGGGAAGCTTCAACACGGAAGCCGACTTCGAGGGCATCGGACGGGTTCCCATGACTTTCATACGCGCTCCTTATATCGAGAAGGCAGGTCCGGAGGTCGAAATCCTTGCCCGCATCGATGGCAAATCTGTTGCTGCAAGGCAGAGGAACATGCTCGTAACCGCCTTTCATCCTGAGCTAACCAACGACACTCGCATCCATAAATTGTTCCTCTCTATGGTCGCAAGACAAAACACCTGCAGTGAAGTTGCCCAACTTCACGTGTGAACTTGCTCAACTTCACGTGTGATCTTTGCAAACTTCACACGTGAAGTTTGCAAAGTTCTCTAGGGGTGTTTGGGAAAGGCTCTTAACTACTTCGCTGAGATGTGCTTGTCTATCTCCGCAGCAATCTCGCCAGCCAAGCCGCCATCGTAGCCCACACGAAGCTGGATGGTGGGGTGAAGCGGGTCTTTCGTCGCGATAACAACGGCCTATTCGTCAATCGTGTAGGGCGTCGCCATGTTCTTCGACATCACGCCCTCCAAGTCGCTCAGCCTCATCTCCTCGCCACAGACAATCACCTTATCCTGCGCCTTGTAGAAGAGCATCAGGGCTTGCAGCTCGTTAGCCCTCGTCGCACTAAGCACCACGACATCGTCCGGCTGTCCATACTTCGCTTCAACCTCCTCGATATTGGCGTATGTGACGCGCTTCGGGGCAGCCTTTTCAAGCCGATCTATGAAGAAATAAGCAATGGGGATGACTATCAAAAGCAGCAACAGATAAGGCCCCACAAAGATGGCCAGCAGGATGATTGCTACGGCAGGAAGAATGAAAGCTCGCTTCATAACACTTAAGAAAATTAAGGATGAACAGTTAAGAATTAAGAATTAAATCGCAGCACAAAGTTACGAAATAATTCTTAATTCTCATTCTCTAATCCTTATTTTTTATTTCAAGGTAACCTTTCAGGGCCTCGACATAAGCTGTGAAAGCCTTCTGACCTTTGCTTGTGATGCGACAAAGCGTGCAAGGTCGTTTCCCCTTGAACGTCTTCTTGACCTTGATATAACCTGCTGCCGACAGTTTATCTATTTGAACACTCAAGTTGCCTGCCGTCGCTCCCGTCTGCTCCTTGATGTATGGGAACTCGGCCTCCTCGTCGGCAATGAGCAAAGACATCACCGCGAGTCGCAACTCAGCGTGCAATAACGGGTCTAATGGTTGGAAAGCCATACTACTTTTGCTTTTTAAGCATCCAGCCTGGGAGCATCAGGCCGACAAGAGCAAAGAGGAAAATGTAGTCGCAAGGCCTGATGAGACTCAATTTGCCAAACTCCGTAGGTGACAAGAGACGACCTAATATAAGCGAGAAAAAGCCACAGCGCAATATCATAAAGGACAGCAATCCGAACCATACCAACGAGCTCTTCTTAAGGATCAGACCTGTTATGCTTACTGCCACAGCCAGCAGCGTGACGACAGTAGGCGTTATATGCATTCCCGCACAAAGATAGACATCGGGACTTTCATAGACTACCATATATCTATTCCACACGACAGCAACAACGGAATAAACAAGCGCAAAAGTCAAGATGGTGTACCAAGTCTTCTTGACCAACGTGCCTACCAGACTCTCAGGAACAGGCACTCGATTTCTGTTAATGTACTTCATCACCAGCCAAATAATGAGAGGAAAGGCGAACCAAAGCAAGTGCGCTATAGGCATCCGAGTTAATAGGTTAACACTTGCCACGATGACTGACATAAGCATAGTTGTCAAACCTGAAACGAAAAGCCACTGCCCCGTATCTTTCGACACAGCTTGGCGGCTCTTTTCAATCTGCTCAGTAATAATCTCAAGACTGCGCTCAGCAGTCAGCTCCATGTTTTCTTCCATAGTTTCCTTTGTTAAGTGGTTATTATTAAAGTGTTTCGACGTGTTTCATAACGTTCGACGCTGCAAATGTAAATTAGTTTACGTTATAAACCAAACGTTTTACAAGAAATCTTTCGATTTGTTGCATTATTTAACATTTCCATTTTCAATTTTCAATTATATTTCGTATCTTTGCAGACGCAAAACTATATAAATATAATAAGGTATGGGAAAGTTTAGTTTGATGGCATTGCCCTACGAGGCAGATGCCCTGCAGCCAGTCATCAGTAAGGACACGATTGGCTTCCACCACGGCAAGCATTTGGCCGCCTACGTCAATAACCTCAACGCACTTCTGCCTGGCAGCGGATTCGAGGAGGCGAGCCTCGAGGAGATTGTCTGCAAGGCAAGTGGCGGCATCCTCAACAACGCGGGACAAATCTTGAACCACGAACTCTACTTCGGTCAGTTTGCATCCAAGCCGACGAAGGCAGAGCCGACGGGCGCTATGGCTGAGGCTATTAAGCGCGATTTCGGTTCGTTCGAGGCTTTCAAGGACGAGTTCCAAAAGAAGGGAGCGACCCTCTTCGGCTCGGGTTGGGTGTGGCTCTCAGCAGATAAGGACGGCAAACTCGTCATCACGCAAGAGCCGAATGCCGCCAATCCCGTGCAGAAAGGCCTCAAGCCCCTGCTGACCTTTGATGTTTGGGAACATGCCTACTACCTCGACTACCAGAATCGTCGCCCAGATCATCTTGCCGCGCTTTGGCAGATTATTGACTGGAACGTCATAGAAGAAAGAATGAAAAAATGAAATAATGAGGGAATGGAGTAAGGAAAGACCAATGAAAGAAATCAAGATATATTCCTCTCTATGGCGGATGATGCTGCTCATCTTGGCTTGCCTCCTCTTTGTCTTTGCCGGCATCTTCATCCTTCACATGCACAGGAACGTGTTTGAACTGGTAGTAGGATGGGGCTCTATCTTGGTTTTCGGCTGCTTCGGCATCGTGTTGCTCTTTTCGTTCCTGAAGGAAAGGCTTTTCGGTCAGGCTCATCTGACCATAGACGACGAGGAACTCACCTACCGAAGATTCAGGACGATACATGTCCGCTTTGCCGATGTAACGTCCTTCGAGGTTAGGGAAATTGGCGATAACGAGTTCGTTGCCATCAACTACAAGCCCGACGTGGAACGGCAAATGATGCAGAACACCAGCATCTTCGGCTACCTCTACCGTTCCATGAACAAGCGTCTCATCAATGCCCTGGATTCTATCTCCGTCACAGACATAAGCATGACGGCAGACGAGTTGTGCCATTTGTTGAATGAAAGATTAAAACACGCTTGACATCGTAAGCACATTTCAAATGCAACGAAACAGCGAACTGCGTACGGCATGGGACTTCGTCGAGAATACCGGGCGAAGCATCTTCCTGACAGGAAAGGCGGGGACGGGCAAGACGACGTTCCTCAAGGCCATCATGGAGCGCTCACGCAAGCGGCCTATCGTGGTCGCTCCGACTGGCGTGGCAGCCATCAACGCAGGCGGCGTCACCATCCATTCCTTCTTCCAACTGCCCCTCTCGCCTTACGTGCCTGGTGCCAAGGTGGAAAGCAAGTTCGACTTCAGCAAGGAGAAGCGCAAGATTATTGCCTCGATGGACTTGCTCATCATTGACGAAATCTCGATGGTTCGCGCGGACTTGCTCGACGCCATCGATGCCGTGCTGCGTCGTTTCCGCGAGCATGGCGAGCCTTTTGGCGGGGTGCAACTCCTCATGATTGGTGACTTGGCACAGCTCACGCCCGTCGTCACGCCCGAAGACGAGCAGATACTCAAGCCCTTCTACGACACGCCGTACTTCTTCGGCTCGAAGGCCTTGCAGCAAATCGACTACGTGACCATCCAACTGAGCCACATCTATCGTCAGCAGGACGACACCTTCATCTCTCTACTCAGCGAGGTGCGCAGCGGACATCCCTCGGCTGAAGCGCTCGCGAAACTGAACACCCGATACGATTCGACATTCGTCCCCAGCCCGAAAGAGCCGTACATCCGCCTCACCACCCACAACAACATCGCCAACAACTACAACGAGTCGGAGCTGCAGAAACTGCCTGGCTTTGCTTATACATACAAAGCGGAAATCAAGGGCACATTCCCCGATTACTCATATCCCACGGCCGAGACGCTCGTCCTGAAAGAAGGGGCACAAGTGATGTTTGTGAAGAACGACCCGACAGGCGAGCATCGTTACTACAACGGACGCATCGGACGGGTTCAGGAGGCAAGCGACAGGCAACTGAGCGTCTATTGTGAGGGCGACTCGGAAGCCATCGACGTGGAGCCTTTGGAGTGGGAGAACACGCGCTACACCTTGAATGAAAAGACGAGGGAAATAGAGTCGGAGGTGCAGGGGACGTTCCGCCAGTTGCCTTTGCGCCTGGCATGGGCCATCACCATCCATAAGAGCCAAGGCCTCACCTTCGACCGCGCCATCATCGACGCCAACCAAAGTTTTGCGCCTGGACAGGTCTATGTTGCCCTGAGCCGCTGCCGCACGCTCGAAGGACTAGTGCTCGCCAAACCTCTCGACACGCGAGCCGTCATGAGCGACCAGCGCGTCGATAACTACATCGCACATCAAGAGAGCGAGGCAGAAAGGAGCATTCAGCAACTGCCCCTGCTCAAACAGGAATACGAGCGTTACCTTCTTCTGCAACTCTTCGACTTCCGCACCATCTTTTATCTTGAAGAGTCGATGATGCGCCTCTTCAATGAGTTCTTCTATCGTAGTCACCCTTTGCTCACGCAGCAGCACAACCAGGCACTCTCGTTGCTTCGCGAACGCGTTGTTGCCGTGGCTGACAAGTGGCGGCAACTGATTCAGTCGATGTCTTTCGACGCCTTGCACGATAAGGACTTCCTGGAGCGCGTGAAGCGCAGCGCGGACTACTTTGCGAACCAACTGCACGACATCCTCTCTGTTCCCATTGAACTCAGTCAAAAGGTCGAGACAAACAACAAGCAGGCGGCTCGTCGTTTGGGCAACGTACTACCAGACTTGCGGCAAACTTGCCTTGCTCGCCAGTATCTGCTCACGAAGATTGCAGAGAAAAGTTTTAGCGTCGATACTTATCTTCACGAGAAACAGATGTCGATGCTCGACGCTTTTCCGACAGATACGCCCAAGAAACCCAGACGCAAGACAAAGAAGCAAGCGAAGGACATCGACGAAATCCGCTCGATTGTGGCACGAATGCTAAGAAAGAGAAAATGACGGCAAAGGGCATCATCACATACATGGAGTCGCTCCGCGACGAGAAGCAAAGGGAAATCCTGATGCGCTTCTTCAAGACCGGCAAGGGCGAATACGGCGAGGGCGACGAGTTCCTCGGCCTGAAGGTGCCGCAGACGCGGGAGATTGTCAAAGCCGCCTGGAAAGACTTCCCCTTGGAAGAAGTGCCCGAACTGCTGATGAACCGCTGGCACGAGGTACGCCTTTGCGGACTGCTTATCCTTGTTGCCAAGTTCGAGAGCCTTGCGACAAAGCGTCTCATAAATGATGAGGATGCCATTCGTGCCCGTGATAATATATTAATAATGTATCTCGAACATGCCGAGCAAGCGAACAACTGGGACCTCGTTGACCTGTCTGTCCACAAGATTCTGGGGCATTGGTTGCTCTTGCCGACATTCCTTGGCGACAGGGATTACAAGATAAAAGTTCTGGACAGCCTCGCCAAAAGCGACAACCTATGGAGGCAACGCATGAGTATGGTCTGCACATGGAAGACGACACAGCTGGGCGACCCGTTCTGGTGCCTGCGTTATGCCGAGATGCACCTCCACCATCCCCACGACCTCATGCACAAAGCAGTCGGCTGGATGCTGCGTGAACTGGGGAAGAGAATAAGCATGGACATGCTGCGAGACTTCCTTAACATTCATGCCCACGAGATGCTCAGGACTGCTCTTCGCTATGCTATCGAGAAGATGTCGGAGCAGGAGCGGCAATACTGGCTGCAGAAAAAGTGAGCCTCCTTGCAACCTTTTGACTGGTTCAAACGTTTATCTAATAGAACAAGTCATCAATGAACCGCGCATCAAGAAGCGCGCCTTTGTGCAAAAGCATAAATGAACCGCGAACAATTCACCTTTCTCGTCCTCAAGGAACTACAGGGCCTGCGTCGATTTCTGCTGGCAGCATGCAGCGGCAACGACCAGGAAGCAGACGACATCGCTCAGGAGGCTTTGCTCAAGGCATACACGGCATCGGCTGGTTTCGAGGACGACGGCGGCTTCTCACGTTGGCTTTACAGGATTGCATGCAATTGCCTGTCAGACCATCAGCGAAAGGATTCGGTTCGTGCCGGCACGTTAAGCATCGAGAAGGCATACAGCATCTCGTCCGCTTCTCATTCCGACGACACCTTCGACTACCAGGAACTGTATCGCGCCATCGATGGCTTGACGCTCAGCGAACGAACGGCCGTGCTGCTCTTCTACATGGAAGACCGTCCCATCAGGGAAATCGCGACAATCATGAACACGAGCGAAGGGACGGTCAAAGCAAGCCTGTCGAGAGGAAGATCACATTTAAGGGAAAAGTTAAAAGGTTAAAAGAAGAACTATGAAAGACCAGGAACTTTACGACATATTCCATTCCTACCATCCAGAGATGAGTAGCGAAGAGGACTTCATGGC
>CACXUA010000064.1 GCA_902770725.1 uncultured Bacteroidales bacterium
GCTGTCAACTGTGAAGACAGTCTCAAATACATCCCAAGGATTCTCCTCGAGCTGCTTGTGACCGAGAGAGAGACGACGGTTAGCCTTGTCAATCTCGAGAACGCAAACCTCGATCTCAGCACCAATCTGAGTGAACTCGCTGGGGTGCTTGATCTTCTTGGTCCAGCTGAGGTCGCTGATGTGAATCAGGCCGTCAACACCTTCTTCAATCTCAACGAAGATACCGAAGTTGGTGAAGTTGCGAACCTTAGCAGTGTGCTTGCTGCCGACGGGATAGCGCTCCTCGATGTTCTCCCAGGGATCTTCCTTGAGCTGCTTGATGCCAAGTGACATCTTGCGCTCTTCGCGGTCGAGAGTGAGGATGACTGCCTCTACCTCGTCGCCCACCTTCATGAAGTCCTGAGCGCTGCGGAGGTGCTGGCTCCAAGACATTTCGCTGACGTGGATGAGACCTTCTACACCAGGAGCAATCTCGATGAATGCACCATAGTCGGCCATAACGACAACCTTACCCTTAACGTGGTCGCCCACCTTGAGGTTGGGATCAAGAGCATCCCAAGGATGAGGAGTGAGCTGCTTCAGGCCCAAAGCAATGCGCTTCTTCTCGTCGTCGAAATCGAGAATAACGACGTTGATCTTCTGGTCGAGCTCGACAATCTCCTTCGGATCGCTTACGCGGCCCCAGCTGAGGTCTGTGATGTGGATGAGACCGTCCACGCCACCAAGGTCGATGAAGACACCGTAGGAGTGATATTCTTGACGGTTCCTTCCAGCACCTGACCCTTCTCGAGTCTGCCGATGATTTCTTTCTTCTGTGCCTCGAGCTCTGCTTCGATGAGAGCCTTGTGGCTGACAACGACGTTGCGGTAGTCCTGGTTGATCTTCACAACCTTGAACTCCATCGTCTTGCCTACGAAGATATCGTAATCGCGAATGGGCTTCACGTCGATCTGGCTGCCGGGCAGGAATGCCTCGATGCCAAATACGTCCACGATCATACCGCCCTTTGTGCGGCACTTCACGTAGCCCTTGATGATTTCTTCGTTGTTGAGAGCCTCGTTCACGCGATCCCAAGAGCGAGATGCACGTGCCTTCTTGTGAGACAGGATAAGCTGACCCTTCTTGTCTTCCTGGTTCTCGATGTAAACCTCTACGGTATCACCTACCTTGAGGTCTGGATTGTAGCGGAATTCGCTCATAGGTATGATACCATCACTCTTGAAGCCGATGTTAACCACCACCTCACGCTTGTTCATTGAGATGACGGTACCGTCAACTACATCGTGGTCACTTACCTTGTTCAGAGAACCCTCATAGGCCTCTGTTTGAGCCTCGCGGCTCACACCTGCGTTGCTATCGCCCTGTTCGTATGCCTCCCAATCGAAGTCTTCCAGAGGAGCAACATTTTTCAAATCTGCCATACAGATTAATTAAAAGTTAGTAAATAAGTTAATTATCGCTTGCTCTTGTTTACACAAAAGCGCGGCAAAGGTACAACAATTTCCTGAAACCACCAAACAAAGGAGCACTTTTTTTGTTCCACGCACACTTGAATCATTCCAACTTAGGACATGGAACATCGATGAAATGGGCATTTTCTATGCACTACTTGTTATATGTCCATTCACGAAATAACAATAATAACAGTATAACAGTTTTTTTCGAGGGGTACACTCCTCTTCTAAATAGATATTTATATAGTTATATATAATAAATTATATATATTATTAATATTAACATTCTTGGTTCAAGGATTGGGGTGCAAGGGCTCGAAAAATAAACTGTTAATTGTTATTATTGTGAATGCGCTCAAACATGTCACGTTAAGTTGGCGAAGATGGCACGTTTAGTTGGCCAACGTGGCACGTTAAGTTGGCCGACTTAACACGCCTAATTCCAGCATCATTTATCTCTCTATTCTCTACCTAACATACTTCTTGAAGAAACTCCAAATCTCGTCGCCAGTCCTGATGTCTTCGGTATGTGTAGAATGCTTGCCACCAACAACTTCGTAGAGCCAGACGTCGCAACCTGTTGCACTCTCGGTAAAGCGATGCTTGATGATGTAGTGTCCGTTTTCACTGTTCAAACTCTCCACTCGCTCCGTCTCTTCTTTCATGCAACGGTTCTTTGCCACCCAATAGCCTACAGCAAGCGGAACAGGCATATATGCACCCCAACCGCCTCTGTTGTCAAGGTCGCCCGTCCATTCAGAAGTGCGATCCTCCGTCCCATGAATCTCGAAAAGTGGAATCGGCTTGCATGCTTCCAAGTCCCGATACATCCACACCATCGTCAGACCCGCAACAGGAGCGACTGCCTTGAAGACTTTCTGCTTGGAATAGGCCATCAGATAGCACATCTCGCCGCCATTCGACATTCCTGTCAGAAAAGTGTTCTCTCGGCTCAGATGATAGTGTTTCTGCACATAAGCAGCCATCTTGCTGAGCGACTTAACATCATCCACTTTCCAACCCTCCTGAAAAGGATAGCCCACATTCCAACTCGGCTTTCCCTTCGGGTCTTTCAAACCTTGAGGAATGCATACAGCAAAACCCTCTCGCGAAGCAGTCTCAACCAGCGGATTGTTTCGATATATGCCTCCACCATACCCATGCAAATAGAAAACCAGCGGAGCATCAGGCTTTATTCCCTCAGGAAGAAAGACATCGAACCGACGCATGAATCCATCCACTTTCAGAGAGTCTTCAACAAACTGCTGCGCATAGACAGCAGTCAATTGGGTCAAAAGAAAGAAGAGACAGAAAACTTTTTTCTTCATCTCTTATTGTCTTATATCTAAGATCACTTCTGATGTTGTGGACGAAGCAGGTCGTTGACGGTCTTCACGGGGTTGAAGGTCGTGAGAGGCACTTCGACCATAATCGTGTTCCAGTCGCTCATGGCTCCGTTCCAGAGACCTGGCAGTTCAAGGGCTTTCAGTTCCTTACCGTCCTTGCTCTTATAGGAGATGAAGCCTGTAGCAGGGTCAACGAAGTCGGGCAGGTTGAACTTCTCGCCCTTGTAGTCACGAATTGCACAGACGAGATCAACGGGATTGAAGTGTGTACCCTTCGTGAACATCTCCACATACTCTGGGTTGTTCTGGTCAATCTGACTGCTTTCAAGAATCTGCAGAGAGATACTGCCATCAGGGTTGTAAGCCAGGAACGGACCACCGCCAGGCTCACCAACATTCTTCACGACACCACAGACACGAATAGGCCTGTTGAGTTTCTTTCTCAGGAAGACATGCAGCTCTGTGTCCTCCAAGCTCTTCAGGTTTGGCACATCACAACAAAGGGTGTGACGAAGGAAGCGAATCATGTCTTCGAGGTCGTCGTGATTGAATTTTCCGCTATCGAGCAAACGAAGGAAACCAAATACCTGCTTCTGCACGCCAACAAGCACGCCAGCGATAACCTGCTTCCAAAAGACCGTATCAGCTTTCAGCCTGTCAGGCACAACGTTATCAATGTTCTTGATAAAGACGATGTCGCTCTTGAGGTCGTTGAGATTCTCGATGAGAGCGCCATGACCTCCTGGACGGAACAGGAGTTTGCCATCGCTTGTTAGGAAAGGCGTGTTGTCCATGTTGGCAGCAATGGTGTCCGTGCTGGGCTTCTGCTCGCTCAGACTCACCTTATAGGTAATCTTGAACTTGTCCTGAGCCTCAGGAAGCACACGCTCGATGAGCTCCTCAAAGAGTTCACGATGCTCGCCACTAACCGTGAAATGAACTTCAGCCTCTCCCCTACTACTTGCATACAGAGCAGCTTCCGTAAGATGTTCCTCGACAGGCGTCTTTGCACAATCGTCGTAACTGTGGAACTGCAACAGGCCTTTTGGAAGCTGACCATAATTCAAGCCTTCTTCCTCGAGCATATTGGCAACGACAGCCTTGTAGTTTCCTTCTTCGATTAGCGCATCCACGCCCTTGCCTTCGTTCAGGAAGCAAGCATCGTTCAAGGCATCGAAGAAAGCGAAATCGTGAATATGAGCAAAGAATACTTTCTCAAAATCGGTAGTAGGCACTTCGTAATCAGCACTCAAGAACTCGAACATATTCTTGAACATACGACTGGCAGCACCACTTGCAGGCACGAACTTGGTAATAGCATGCCCTTCAGTTTTGTAGCTATTCCAAGCCTCAATATAGGCCTCTGCCTCTTCTTTCGACGGAGCCAAAATGCCTTCTCCAACAGCTGCTGCAGCCTTTAACTTGAGGAAATCGAATCCTCTTCGGAAACACTCTAATTGCGCCTCTACCTGCGCCATACTCATTCCTTTCTGCTCAATCTGCAGAATGTTTTCTTTGCTGAACATAATTATTTAATGATTATCTTTTTGCCATTGATGATATTGATGCCCTTTTGAGTCTTTTCGATGCGCTGGCCAGCAAGGTTGAAGATAAGCTCCTTAGAGTCATTAGAGTCCTTAAGGCCATTGATTCCTGTTGCTGCCGACTTATCGAAGTCGAGGAGTTCGAAGTAGCTGATGCCTCTTGCCTTTGCAGCACTTAGAGCGAGCCATGCCTCATGAGCTTTTGCCGTAAAGGCCCCACCATTCGAAGCGCCATAGATCCAGCCATAATTGCCATCATTGTTATAACCTAACTTATAGAAGTAGTCTCCACCTATTGTCGTAGTCTCCGTATCGCTTCCACGAAGGTAATTATCGAAGTGATGTGGAGAAGCCATCGGAGCTTCGTAATCGACATAGAAGGTCTGTTCTCGATTGGAAGGAGCAACTTGCAGGATAACAGGCGTGTGAGGCAGCACGTCGTTCGAGATGACGTGATCTTCTGCCTTATCGCTCTCGTCTGTACCACAATAGCCATCAGCAACGGTCGTATATTCCAACGTACCATCATCACAGACTTTGCTGACCACTCGAGCCTTCATGCCTTTTGGCAGAACGAGCGTACGGCCTCCTTCATAATAGGCGAGATAGCCCTCTTTGGGGAAGGTGAGACGCAGCGTTTCAGTAAATTTGATATCGTCCACATAGAGTTTGCCAGAAGCGCTTTCATTATTCAACCAAATGATGCAGAAGTGCCTTGCTCCTTCAGGCAACACAGTCTCAATCTTTGACCAAACAGAGCCCTTCACCTGATAAGTGTCGATGATATTGACGATTCCGCCTTCAGCTCCAACCGTTCCAATTGCCATTGTTGCCGGTTGGCCAGCATCAACAGAGCGGCAATAGAACGATGCTTTGATTGTTTTGCCTTCTTCAAACAGAGGACTATGGAGGATTTGATAGCCTTGATTCATCGTGTCGAACATGAAACTATATTCTCCTTCGTACTGAAGGTCGTTCGTAATGCATGTACCACTTGCTGGATTTTGAATTACCCAGCCATTCATGCCATTCTCGAAGCCATAACTGTATGGGAGATATGCTATCGCCTCATCTGTCGTAAATTCCATGACTAAGGTGCTGCTCGTCTGAGCACCCATATAGAGAGCCTGAATGTAGAACTGGTATTTCGTGCTGGGCTCCAAACCGGTAAGGGTAACCGATGTCTCGTCAGGGTTGTTGATTGAATTATCGGCAATCCAGTCATCCACAGAGCTGGCCTTCTTCAGTTTCCAGAAATAGCCAATCAGATTATCATTCAAGGGACGCGTCCATGAGATGGTTATGCTTCTGTCTGTCAGGTTGCTTGCTGTCAAATCTTCTGGAACTGGATAAGGTTCGCTGATGGTCAAGTCGTCAATGCAGAACGAGGAACTTGACTTGACGGATTTGATGGCAATGTACTTTATGCCGCCAGGCAGGGTTACTGTCATGTCAGTCCAATTGTCCACAGTTATCTCGACTTCTTGTGCCCAGTTGAAAGCGTCAAGGTTGTTTGTTGTCCGCGAATAGCCAACGTTTAACTTGTAATTACTTCCTTTTGTGCAGAATTTAAGGACAATGTTCGACAAGGCGTTCATTTCTGGCGATATCAAGTATTGGTCATGATAGGTCGATATGAAATTGAAACTGAACTGGCCGCTTCTCTTCACGTCCGAGACGATGCCCGAATTGACATTCATGTCCAGCCTGGTCCAGTCGCAGGTTCCGTATTCGAAGCCTATCTGATAGTCGAGTTTCTTTGGAGTGGAGAGCTTATAGTACTTGCCTCCCATAATAGTCACTTCGTCCTCCCAGTCGCCTCTGACAAACTCGTTGCTTACAGGCGTGGCTGTTACTTCAGGAATGGCGCTACTCCCAAGTCCGTCATATGGGAAAGAGTTTCTGAGGTAATACAAGCCAGTCACGTTGGCTGTCACTGTGCTTCCAGCGTTCTTGAGAGCAATGGGATGACACTTGCCGCCACTCGGGTTCATATAGCCACCCATGAAGCAGTTCTTGATGGTCAACTGCAGGGCATCGCACCAGCCCACCAGGCCACCAGCAAAATTCCTGAAGTTGCTTATGGTCCCCATGTACGAACAGTTCTCTAGGGTCAGACTGCCGTGACCTCCATGACCCACGATGCCACCAGCATAGCCAGAGC
This sequence comes from uncultured Bacteroidales bacterium, assembly GCA_902770725.1. Lineage (GTDB taxonomy): Bacteria > Bacteroidota > Bacteroidia > Bacteroidales > Bacteroidaceae > Physcousia. Next base: position 6,509 of record CACXUA010000064.1, read on the forward strand.
CGCTGACGTTGACCTTGACCGTACAGTTCTTAATGGTAATGGGACTCGTCGAGCCACACAAACCGACCAAACCTGCAGAATGGTGTGTCAGATTATTTGTCACGATGCCACGTGTCTCGAGGTTCATAATCGTAGCGCCATCTACAATATAGAACGGAGCAGTGCCCTGTACTTGCGAGTTGATGTTGAAAAACACGGTTTTGCCATTACCATCCAAGGTTCCTTTGAAGGGGTAGGTCTGCGTTCCAACCATCTTGTTGATGTTCGTTTGGTCGGAAAAATTGTCGGCCAGCTTGTAGTATTTGTCTGTGTTCTTGCCGTAGTAGACGTTTGCCACGAAACCCAGCCAATCGTTAGCGTTCTTAATGATGAAGGGATTAGCGCTCGTACCTCCTCCGCTGAGCGAAGGGATGGTGGCGGAAGCCGTCGTGACGTGCATATAAATGTAGTCGGTTTCTGAGCCGCAACCTTTGTTCAGGTCGTAACCGCCCGAACCACCTTTTAGCCCCACAGCACCGCTGCTCGTGGCATTGAACGTGATGCCCGTTATTGCTTTGTTGTCCTTCAGGTCTTTCGTGTAATAAAGATGGATATCAGCTCCGCCAGCATTGCTATTCAGGTCGCCTTGCATATCCCTGAAGTGCGAGTCGCCCTCGTAGGGAACGAGATTGTAGGTTCTGCCGCCATACGAAACGGTGCTGTTGACGGGTCGCGAGGCATCAGTGATGTAGAAATCTGTGATGTAGCCTAGGTTAATATTGGGACTGGTGTCGGATTTATAGAGCAAATAGATGAAGTCGCTAGCAGATCCGCAGCCTGCATTCAAATCTTTGTTAACGACATACCAGCCCTGGGAAGTGTAGGTTGCCTTAAGGTTATCAACTGTTGTCTTTGAACCGCCAATGAGCATAACATCGGTAATAAACGATTCGGCCAGTGCTGTCGATAGCGACATCAGGCAAGCGAGCACAAGCATAGACAAACGAATAGGAAACAATCCTTTGACGGTAGAAAATTGGGTAATCATAAAGCTAATAATTAACTGATAATATAGAGTTGTTAGATTCGCCAGCGCAAAGTTACGAAAATAAATTGAATATTGAAGATTGAAAGTAAAAAAAGTGAGAAAACAAATAATTGAACTACTGATAAAAGGTAAAATAAAGGATAACAGTTGAAGAATAATCCGTATCAACGGTTAAATTAGTGTTCGTATAAGGACGCGTCCTTTTGGCAATCCGCTTGAATAAAACAATCAGGCACGCCCGGTTGACCAGACGTGCCTAATTTATATTTAACTTCCCCAAATTGGAGAATTCATTTTTAAGCGATTATATATGACAAAAAGTGGCTTAGTCGTCCATTCCGATGAGCACGCCTTGGAAGTTGAACTTCAAGTCTAGGTCGTTCGATAATTCGATGTCGTAGCCGTAACGTTCTTTGTCGATTTTTGTGACTATGCAGCCTTCATAATTGGCTTTCACATATTCCTGAATGGAAGCAGGAACGATAGCTTCAGGAACGGCAGCGGCCTTGCGGTCGATCTTCTTCCAAGCACCTTTCTTGGTGAACTCAATCTTCGTTCCGTCGGCAAGGCGGCACTCGAAAGAGTTCCAGTCTTTTTCGGCATAAACAATCTTCTGCCCCTTGAAGTTGGCCTGAACGAATGTCTTGGCTGCTTCGGGGAGTTGTTCTACGGGGATAGGAGTGTCGTCAGCTAAAATATTGGATGACACGAGGCACATCAGCGCCATCAGGAAATACTTCATCTGTTTCATAAATGAATGTTTTTTAATAAATTAATCATCTACATCAATATCATAAATCTCACCATTGTTATCGAATTCGAGTTCCATTTGGTTGTCGAACTTTACTTCGTAGCGGGTTTTGAAGTTCTTCTTCTCCTGCTTGACGTAGAGCACCTTTGCATCAGGCATATTTTCTTTGATATAGGTCTGGGCAGCTTCGGGGAGTTGCTCTACTGTAAGGATTTTCTTGCGGTCCAGTTCGCAACCGGCAGCAAGGAACAGGATGGCTATCAAAGCCAGCAATTGACAGGTCTTTTTCATCTTTTTGAACTTTATATTGATATTTCAATGCTGCAAATATACGAATAAGTGAGCAAAATGCAAAAGAAAATCAAATTTTTCTTCTAATTCATGAAAAACTATTGGACAATTGCATGTCATAAAGACCACTAATTGTTGTTCGCAAAGTTGACTAACGTCGACCTGTCGGTTGACTGGCGTCGAGCTAAAACTTCTCCAGAGAAGTTTCCAAACTTCTACAGAGAAGTTCGCAAAGTTCTGCAGAGAACCGACAGGTCGACACCAGTCAAGTTTTTGCAGTTTTCTGAAACCTTGTTTCCCAACCATTTGCAAAACTCGGAAAATCCTGCAGAGGATTTGCCCAAATCCTGCTGTGGATTTGATGAAATCCTCACGTCGATTTTGCCAAATCCTCACGTCGATTTAGGGACGTGTCCCATTATTCATAGGGACGTGTCCTTCTTGCCATAGGGACGCGTCCCTATACGAACACGGATTGAATGGATAAAACGGATATTGCTAAGCTGTCAAATAAATATTGTACCTTTGAGGACTGGCCTCGAAAGTACTTTCGCTCGGAAAAGCAAAAGAAAAACAAGCAATTCTTTTGCTTTTCGCTCACTTAATCGTACCTTTGTAGCGCAATTAAAATAATGTCGCACGAAAAATGAAGATTGCCAAGTTCTTTACTGACGAGGAACGCCAGCGCATAGAAACTGTTCAGAAACAACTCTTTGCTCTGGCTGCCGATGTTATTCAGCAGGGCGATGAGGAGAAACTGTCGAGATACCTGAAACAAGCCACGGAACAAGGTCTGCTTCAAAGAGATGTCTTCGGCATAAACCCGATTGTGAAGGATACCGAGACTGCCCTGATTGTAGCTGAGGAAATTGGTCTGTCGAGGGGCAGCGTGCTGAGCGTCCTGCTCTGGTCGATAGTGAAAAGCGGGGCTGCTTCGCTCGATGAGATTCGAGGGGATTTCGGCGAGGAGGTGGCTCACATCCTACACGGCTTGATGCGCATCCGCGAGCTCTACACGAAGAGCGCTACCGTGGGAAGCGAAAACTTTCGCAGCCTGCTCGTCACCTTTGCCGAGGACATGCGCGTCATCCTCATTATGATTGCCAATCGCGTATGCGTGATGCGTCAAATCAAAGACACGGAGAACGTCGAGGCTCAAAAGAAAGTCTCGATGGAAGCCGCTTATCTCTATGCGCCTTTGGCTCATAAGCTCGGCCTCTACAAGCTCAAGAGCGAGTTGGAGGACCTCAGCCTCAAATACCTCGAACATGATGCCTATTATCACATCAAAGAGAAGCTCAACGAGACGAAACGTAGTCGCGACGCCTACATCGAACGTTTCCTGAAACCCCTCGACGAGAAACTCCAGGCGGCAGGCCTCCACTATCACATGAAGGGCCGTACGAAGAGCATCCATTCCATCTGGCAGAAGATGCAGAAGCAACATGTTGATG
>CACXUA010000065.1 GCA_902770725.1 uncultured Bacteroidales bacterium
CTTCCACGTAGAGCTCGCCACCAAGGGTGCCAAGACCACCGAGGACTTCAACGCCAGCTACATCGAGGGCGTGAATGTTCGCTGGACGCCTGGCAACGGGTTCCAAAACCTCCGCAGCGAAGCCACCTTCCAGCTCGTTCCCGGCCGCGAAGCACAAGCCGACGCCATCGAGGTAATCAGGAATGAGGATACTATTCAGGGTTTGGAGTAGACCCCCTCTAACTCCCCCGTGAGGGGGAGAAGTAGCCCCCCCGACCCCCTTTAGGGGGAGGAGACCCCCTAGCCCCCTTTAAAGACCCCCTAGCCCTTCGGGCCCTCCGTCGCGACTGGGTAGTCGCTCTCCTCTGTGGGGTCGTAGCCACATTTAGTGGCTCCTCTAAAGACCCCAGTCGCCCTTTAGGGGGAATAAAAGGGAGTCGGGGGCCCAGTTCTCCCCCTCACGGGGGAGTTAGAGGGGGTCCAAACAAACAGCCCAGGGCGAGTGCTCTGGGCTGTTGTGTGTATGGGTGTACTGTTTGCGCTTACTTCACGCGGCCGAGGTAGCTGCCGTCGCGGCTATCCACTTCGACAATCTCGCCTTCCTCGATGAAGAGGGGCACGCGAATCTCGGCACCTGTCTCTACGCGAGCGGGCTTCAAGGTGTTGGTGGCTGTGTCGCCCTTCAGGCCGGGCTCTGTCCATGTGACTTGCAGATGCACTTTGACGGGTACGTCGGCATAGAGCACTGTCTCGGTGCTGGCGTCAACGACTACTTCCACGTTCTCGCTCTCCTTGAGGAACTTCACGCCGTTCACCTGATCGGGAGCGATGGTGATCTGCTCGTAGGTCTCGTTGTTCATGAATACGAGGTCGTCGCCGTCCTTGTAGAGGTACTGGCAGGGGCGACGCTCTACGCGCACGTCTTCGAGGCGCTCGCCGATGTTGAAACGCTTCTCGATTACGCCGCCGTTCACAACGTCCTTGAGTGTGACGTTCATGATGGTGTTGCCCTTACCGGGTTTGCGGTGAAGGAAGTCGATGCAGAAATAGAGCTTGCCGTCCATGCGGATGCAGGTGCCCTTCTTGATGTCCTGTGAGTTAATCATAAAATTAGCTTCTTTTATTATACGTTATGGTGATTTTGTGGGTGCAAAGGTATGAAAAAAAGATTAAAGATTAAAGATTAAGGAAGAAAAAGTTGCGTAATCCTTGCGTAAATGAAAAAAAAGGCTTAATTTTGCACCCCGAATCGTAAAGTGCACATAATAATTAAGCATTAAAATAGATATGAAAAGAACATTTCAACCCCACAACCGTCGCCGCAACAACAAGCACGGTTTCCGTCAGAGAATGACAACTGCTAACGGTCGCCGCGTATTGGCTTCCCGTCGCGCTAAAGGTCGCAAGAAGCTCACCGTTTCAGACGAGAGACACGGCAAGTAAAGACGATTTTCAACAAAAAGGGAAAAGAAGTAAGGGAAACTTTACTTCTTTTCTTTTTTTTATTTGTATCTTTGCACGCAAGAAGAAAAAGGTGAAAAGTGAAAGGTTAAATCGTAAATTGTAAATCGTCAAATAGTAAATAACGACTATGTCTCTAGAAGAATTCAAGAATAAGCTTTTCGGCCGTTATGTTTGGTGGAACCTCTTGGCGATGCTGCTTGTCGGCCTGGCGCTTTGTGTAGGCCTTTGGGTGTGGATGGTGCAGTACACTATGCACGGAGAGAGCGTGGATGTGCCCGAGGTGAAGGGCATGATGATTAGCGACGCAGAATACGCGCTCGAGAAACTCGACCTCGTGACGGTGGTTGTGGACTCTGCTTATGTGCGCAGCCAGCCTGCCGGTATCGTGTTGGAACAAAAGCCCGCTCCTGGCAGCAAAGTGAAGTCGGGTAGGGAAATCTACCTTACCATCAATCAGAAGCAGACGCCGATGAATACGATTCCCGATATTGCAGGCAACTGTTCTCGTCGCGAGGCAGAGGCTCGTCTCAAGGCTCTCGGCTTCAAGATTGGTCCGATGGAGTTCGTTCCTGGCGACCCCGACTGGGTGCTTGCCCTGAAAGTAAATGGTAGGGAGGTTTATGCTGGCGAACGAGTTCCGAGTGATGCCCCTGTAACGCTCGTCATCGGTAATACTGACTACGGCAGCGGCGTAGATGAGTTCGGCGACTCCTTGGACTCTGAAATATTTGAGCCGCTAGATGGCTACGAGGAGGAAATCTTCTAAACAGAGAGATGACTGAGCTGGAGGAAGACATACTGCTCGACGATGAGCTGCTGGAAGATTCTTTCTCGCCTGATGAAAGCGAAGGGCAGCAGGACGGCTTCGAGCATTGGCGCATAGAAGTTGACAAGGGCCAGAATCCTGTCCGTGTGGATAAGTTCCTCATGGACCACATGCCTGGCACCAGTCGCAATCGCATTCAGAAAGCTGCCGAGGCAGGAAGCATCCGTGCGAACGACAAGCCCATCAAAAGCAACTACAAGGTAAAGGCTGGCGACATCATTACGCTTGTCCTCGACCATCCGAAGCGCGACTGGGAAATCATTCCCGAGGACATTCCGCTCGACGTTGTCTATGAGGATGATGTCCTGCTCGTCATCAACAAGCCTGCAGGCCTCGTGGTGCATCCGGGTTGCGGCAATTATAGCGGCACACTCGTCAACGCACTTGCCTGGCATCTTCGCGACGATAAGGGCTTCGACCCGAATGACCCAACCGTGGGACTTGTGCATCGAATCGACAAGGACACAAGCGGCTTGCTCGTCATCGCCAAGACTGCCGATGCAAAGACAGACCTGTGCAAGCAGTTCTTCTATCACACCACCAAGCGCGAGTACAACGCCCTCGTCTGGGGACCTTTCGCAGATGATGAAGGCACCATTACGGGCAACATAGGACGTCACGCCAAGGACCGCCTCCAGATGGACGTCTATCCGATGGATGGAGAAGTCGGGAAGCCTGCCATCACGCATTACCGAGTCTTGGAACGCTTCGGGCCAGTCACGCTTGTGGAGTGTCACCTCGAGACAGGCAGAACGCATCAGATTCGTGCACACATGCGGCACATCGGGCATCCGCTCTTTGCCGACGAAAGGTACGGAGGCTGCCAAATCCTCAGAGGCGAACAGACGGCTTCCTACAAGGCCTTCATCCACAACTGCCTCGCTCTGTGTCCGCGTCAGGCACTTCACGCAAAGACCCTCGGCTTCAAGCATCCCACGACAGGCGAGGAGATGTTCTTCTCCAGCGAACTGCCCGAGGACTTCGAAGCCTTGCTGAATAAATGGAGAGTTTATAGCAAGAATAAAAACTAAATAAAACATAATGAAAACAATTGCAATAGTTTGTGGCGGTGATAGTTCGGAGCATGATGTAAGCATGCGTAGTGCTGAAGGCATCGCTTCGTTTATCGACCCCGCGCGTTATAATATATATAAGGTAGAGATTCACGCAGGCAAGTGGGAGGCTTTGCTTCCCGACGGAACTCGTTCGAAGGTCAACAGAGACGACTTCAGCTTCATGTATGAAGGCAAGGAAGTTCATCCGGACTTCGCTTACATCACCATTCACGGAGCACCAGGCGAGAACGGCGAACTGCAAGGCTACTTCGACCTCATCAAGATGCCTTACTCAACCTGCGGCGTGCTCGTGGAGGCAATGACCTACGACAAGTTCGTGCTGAACAACTACATGCGGGCTTACGGCGTGTCTGTTGCGGACAGTCTGCTCGTCAAGATAGGTCATGATAAGGAGGTGACGGACGAGGAGATTGTGTCGCGCATCGGTTTGCCTTGCTTCGTGAAACCTTCGCGTGGCGGCTCTTCTTTCGGTACGACAAAGGTCAAGACCGTGGAGCAACTTCGTCCGGCAATCGAGCTTGCCTTGAAGGAAGGCGAGGACGTGATGGTGGAAGCCTTTATGGGCGGAACAGAACTGACCTGCGGCTGCTACAAGACGAAGCAGAAGAGCGTGGTCTTCCCCATTACCGAAGTCGTTTCAAAGAACGAGTTCTTCGACTACGCAGCCAAGTACAACAACGAAAGCGACGAGATAACACCTGCCCGCATCAGCGAGAATCTTGCAACAAGAGTCAGCAAGTTGACGAGCATGATATATGATATTCTCGATTGTCACGGCATTATCCGCATCGACTACATCATCACGGAAGGCGAGAAGATAAACCTCCTCGAAATCAATACTACGCCAGGTATGACGGCAACAAGCTTCATTCCTCAGCAAGTTCGTGCAGCAGGCTTGGATATTCGTGATGTAATGACAGATATCATAGAAGATACACTTGAAAATGCAAAGTGAATTTGACGAGATACGCCCCTTCGGAGAGGGTGAGGTAAAGCAGGCCGTCGAGAGTCTTCTTGCTGACAGGCAGTTCTCGCGGATGCTGAAAGGCTTTGTGCCTTGGATGCCAGGCTGGATGCGAAACGGCTTGATACGCTTGGCTTTTGTCGGTGTCAACACTCCATTGCAGTTCCAACTTCGGTTCATTAAGCCCGTGTTGAGGCGCATCTTGCGCAAGTGCAGTACTGGTTACACCTTTGCCTACACAGGTATCGAGCCAGGACCGGAACGTTACACATTCATCAGCAATCATCGAGATATCGTGCTCGACAGTGCTATCCTCGACCTGATGCTGCATGAGAACCATTTCCCGACGACCTGCGAGATTGCAATTGGCGACAACCTCCTCATCTATCCGTGGATTAAGACGCTTGTCAAGCTCAACAAAGCCTTCACCGTTAAGCGAGGTCTCAGCCCGAGGGAACTGCTCGAGAGCAGCCAGAGAATGAGCCGCTACATGCATTATGCCATTCAGGAGAAGCACGAGAACATCTGGATAGCACAACGCGAGGGGAGAGCCAAGGACAGTAGCGACCAGACACAAGAGTCTTTGCTCAAGATGTTTGCGATGGCTGGAAAGGGTGAAATCGTTGACCGACTTAAGGAGCTCAACCTCGTGCCGCTCAGCATCAGCTACGAGTACGACCCTTGCGATTACCTGAAAGCGCAGGAGTTCCAAATGAAGCGCGACAATCCGTCGTTCAAGAAGACCAAGCAGGACGACCTCGACAACATGAAGACCGGCATCTTCGGACAGAAAGGACGCATTCATTACGAGGCAATGCCTTGCATTAATAGCTGGTTGGATGAGGTTGCAGAGCTGCCTAAGACGGAAATCTATGTTGAGATTGCTCGCCGAATAGACCAACAGATTCATGCAGGCTACCAGCTCTTCCCAGGCAATTACGTTGCCCTCGATATGCTGAACGGCACTTCAAACTATACGGATAAGTACACCGAGGAGGATGAGGCTTTCCTCAAGGAACGCATCCTCACAATGTACGCCAACCCAGTCATTAACAAGCAGAAAGCGATTCAATGAAGAAGTTTGTTTTGCTCATAATGATAGTCTGTCTTGCTTCATGTAAAGGCGATGGGGACGACGCTTCCGACTTCTATCCGAACGTTGTGACTGAGTTTGCGACGGTGAAAACTGATGACTCCGGCACGATGACGCAGTTCACGACTGACGACGAGCGTACCTATACCATCAGCAATCCGCAGAAGGGTTACGACAAGAATCCAAGCTATCGCACAGTTTGTGGCTACATCCCCGACGGACAGTCCGATACGCTCTACAGCCTGACGGGCGCCTATATGCTTCACGACTCAACAGAAGTTGCTTGCGAACCTGACCCGATTAAGGTGACAAGCGTTTGGAAGTCGGGTCGTTACATCAACATGCATCTCTCGCCACTCACGCAGGGTGGTACGCAATACTGGGGCTATCGAATAGGCGAGACAAACGACGGAACCACACACGTCAGCCTTCATCACCGACAGAATGGCGACCCGCAGTCCTATACGACGAGCGTTTATGCCAGTCTTTCCATGAATGATTTCGAGACGATTCCAGCCGGAAATGATATCGTCCTACACATAAAGACCTTCCAGGGAGAGCAAGTCTGGACTTTCAAAAAGCCCTAATGGAGTCGCTTCCTAAGTACTTGAGAATCAGATAGCGTAGATAAAAGAAAAATTTAACGTGGTTAAATGCCAAACTTAACGTGCCAAGTTTGCCAACTTAACGTGCTTAATTGACCAACTTAACGTGCCACGTTTGCAAACTAAGCGAGGCTAGTTTATCGACCAAACATAATGACTATGAAAGAAATTGCTATTATACTGGGTGTCATCCTGTTTTCAATCGTTTTGATTGCCATAAAGCTCAAGTTCAATTCCTACATCTTTGGCGAAGGCGGACTGCTGGGACCTGAAGACCATTCCCTCAGTCATGAGATAAAGAACCTCGTCAAACTTCGTGACCAAGGACTCATCGATGCCGAGAAGTACGAGGAGATGAAGCAGGAGTTGTTGCTGAGATACAACGAGTTAAGCCGCAGCGCCGACAAAGAACTGCAGAAGCTGGAGCGCTTGCAGAAGCAAAACATCATCACTTCGGAGGAGCTCGAGGACTTAAAGAAAGGACTTAGCAAGGTGAATCAATAGCCAACTTTGAACTACGAATTATGAACTTTGAATCGATAAAAGGCAGTGTTGCCGTTCTCATTTCTGGCGGAGTGGATAGCGCAGTCGTGGTGCATCTGCTTTGCGAGGCTGGATTGAAGCCCGACCTACACTATATTAAGATAGGTATGGACGGGGAGGACTCGTCGTGTACGGCAGAGGAGGACATCGAGTTGTCGCAGGCTACGGCTCGAAAGTACGGGTTGAAACTCGAGGTGACTGACCTTCAGAAGGAGTATTGGGAACAGGTTGTGGGCTATGCCATCGAGCGCATCAAGAAAGGACTGACGCCCAATCCCGACGTGATGTGCAATCGACTCATCAAGTTTGGCGCGTTCGAAGAGAAGGTGGGCTGTCATTACGATTATATCGCGACAGGTCATTATGCCACAAATGTCGTGCGAAACGGCAAGATGTGGCTCGGCACAGCAAAAGACCCAGTCAAGGACCAGACGGACTTCCTCGCGCAACTCAGCTACGAACAACTCAGCCACACGCTCTTCCCGATAGGGCATCTTATGAAGGACGAAGTGCGACAGATAGCGCTCGACGCCAAGCTTCCGAGTGCCAGACGCAAGGACAGTCAGGGCATCTGCTTCCTCGGAAAGATAAACTACAACGACTTCATTCGCCGCTTCATGGGTGAGCAGGAGGGCAAGATTATAGATATCGAGACGGGCAAGGTCGTCGGCAAGCATAAAGGCTTCTGGTTCCACACCATCGGACAAAGGAAAGGCTTGGGCTTGAGTGGCGGTCCGTGGTTCGTCGTGAAGAAGAATATCAAGAAGAATATCATCTTCGTGGCGAACGGATGGGACACTCAATTGCAGTACGGACACGACTTCCGCCTGGCAGACTTCCACTTCATCACGGAGCCCCTGCCAGTTCAAAAAGGCGAAGAACCTGTGCCTATTCAGTTCAAAGTCCGTCATGTGGACCACTTTATGCCAGGCCTTATCAGCCTTGACGACGAGGGATACCACATCCACAGTGATGCTCCCATACAAGGCATAGCACCTGGTCAGTTCGGTTGCATCTACGATGCTGACGCAACGGTCTGTTACGGAAGTGGGGAGATAGGCATCTTCAAAGCAAATTAAGAACTAAGAAAGAAGAATTAAGAATGATGATGAAATACAACTTCGACGAGATAATTCCCCGCAAGGGAACTGATGCGATAAAGATTGACCGCGTGAAGAACGAGTGTGGCACCGACGACCTCATACCGATGTGGGTAGCCGATATGGACTTCCGAACACCGCCTTTCATCTTCGATGCCATACGTAAACGCCTGGAACAAGGCATCTTGGGCTACACTTGTCAAAACCCTCCTTACTACGAAAGCATTTGTCGTTGGAACAAGGAGCAGCATGGAATGGACGTCACGCGCGAGATGATTTGCTACATCCCCGGCGTGGTGTCGGGTATCTTCCTCGCCGTGCAAGCCTTCACAGAGAAGGGCGACCGCATCCTCATTCAGGAGCCCGTCTATCATCCCTTCTGCTTTGTACCCAAGGCATGCAAGCGAGTGGTCGTGCAAAGCTCGCTTCGTCGCACGCAAACCTCTTTCGCAATGGACTTCGAGGCACTTCAACGCGACATCAAAGGCTGCAAGATGATGATACTTTGCAACCCTCACAATCCTGCCGGAATATGTTGGTCGAAGGAAGATTTGCAACAGGTTGCACACATTTGTGCTGAAGAAGGCGTCGTTGTGGTGAGCGACGAGATACATTGCGACATGGTCTTTCGTGGACATAAACACATCCCCTTTGCCAGCGTCAGCGAGGAAGCCCGCCGCATCAGCATCACCCTGCAGGCTCCCACGAAGACCTTCAATATGCCTGGCATCGTGGCAAGTCAGGCGATTGTCTATGACGAGAAGCTTCGCCAGCAATACTTCAACTACATTTGGGGCACGGACCAAGACCTCGGCAACGTCTTCGCCTGCGATTGCGTGATGGCTTGTTACAGCGACGAGGGCAGGGAGTGGAAGCAGCAGATGCTCGACTACGTGCAGGGTAACATTGACCTTGTCGTGAGACGCTTCGCAGAGGAATGTCCCAAGATTCGTCCCATCATACCCGAAGCCAGTTTCCTCGTTTTCCTGGATTGCACGGCTCTGGGCTTCAAGACACAGGGCGAGTTGGAGCACTTCTTTGCCTTCGACGCCAAGGTTGGCATGAACTCCGGTGCGATGTTCGGCAAGGGTGGCGTCGGTTTCATGCGTCTGAACGTCGGCAGCCCCCGTTCAATTGTGAACGAAGCAATCGACAGAATCATTAATGCTTTGAAAGATATGTGAAGATAAAACACAAAATATGCCATTTGAAAAACATTTAAACAGACTATTATTAACAACTATCTTATGCCTTCTGCAATCTGTTCCATGCTTGTATGCAGAGAGTCCGGTTGATGAGGAATATAAACTGATGGGTGTCGTGATAGGGACAGAGCAGAGTTACGACTATGCCAGCCAATCAGTTTCATACGATGTAAACACTATCGCGAATGCCTTCGACGGCAATCTAACAACCTTTGTCGCCACTTACGAGAAGTCTCATACGTGGGTAGGCCTTGATTTGGGTGCTCCGCATGTCATCACACGTGTGGGATGGAGCCCACGCAATGACAGTGAAGGTCCTAAGCATGTTGTCTTGGGAATTTTCGAAGGTTCCAATCGTGAGGATTTCATGGATGCCGTTCCCCTGTATATGATTACAGAAGAAGGAACTATAGGCATAATGTCTTATGCAGATGTATGTGTTACGCGAGGTTTTCGCTATGTCCGTTGGTGTGCTCCGGCTGATAGTCGTTGTAATGTGGCAGAGTTGGCGTTCTATGGTTACGAGAGCGCAGGTAACGATTCCCGTTTCTATCAGTTAACCAATCTGCCCACTCTTTCCTATCATACCTATGATGGAATAGAACCTTACGACAAAGTTCACGAACTGGAATCGGAAATGTGTCTCATTTATGATGGAGGGACCCACATACAGGAATATCCGATTCTGGTGCGCGAACGTGGTAACGGATCTCGTTATGAAGCTTTCCTGAAACGCCCTTATCGAATCAAGTTCAACGACGGAATGAGTCATCGCATGCTCAGGGAGTCTCCGTTGCGAAGCCCGTCTAAAGCCAAGAAGTGGACTCTCCTTCCGAACTGGCGTGAGAAGACTTTGATGCGAAACAACATAGCCTTCGAGATGAGTCGTCGACTTGGCCTGAGCTATACGCCTTGGATTCAAAATGTTGATGTCATTGTGAACGGAGAGTATAAGGGTAACTATCAACTTTGTGATCAAGTTACCGTAGATCGGAATCGTGTGGACATTACCGAGATGATTCCCGATGATATCGAGGAGTCTGTTATTAGCGGCGGATATTTGCTTGAGATAACCAATCCTGGTGAGCAATATCATTTCTACAGCAGTCAGGGCATTCCTGTCGATATCAAATCTCCCGATGAGAATGATTTAGCCCCTCAACAGTTCGCGTATATTCAAGACGCTTTCAATGAAATGGAGTCCAGGCTATGGGCTTCCTACTACACAGACCCTGACGAGGGCTATCGCAGCAGGCTGGATTTGGAGAGTTTCTTGCGCTACTTTCTGGTTGGCGAGTTCGCAGGCAACAATGATGCAATGTGGAGCCTCTATTTGTATAAGGAACGAGACGACGACCTCTTCCATTTCGGTCCTGTGTGGGACTTTGACCTCAGCATGGATAACGACCAACGTACCTATCCCGCAAATGGGAAACCTGACTGGCTCTACAATTACGGTTCCGCTGTTTCAGGCATACGAAACTTCGTGAGTCGCATCCTTTCTGACCCTTATGCAAACGAAATGCTTAGTTCCATTTGGGCTGAAGTGCGTGAGAGTAAAGCATTTTCTGTTGACAGTCTTTGGGCTTATGTCGATAGTTTGGGCATTGTGCTGGATGAATCCCAAAGGCTGAACTTTACTCGTTGGGACAATCTTGGGCAACTCCTTACATTGCAACAGTTTGCTCCTGGCACTTATCAAGGAGAACTTGATATCGTCAAGAACTATCTGAAAGAGCGTATCAATTGGATAGACAACAAGTTGGGATATGTGGAAGTTAATGATGTGAATCCTTCCGATACGCTCTTTGTCATCAATACGCCTGCTGACTTCATGACATTCCTGCATGCTGTGAACGACCAAGGACTAGCCAACTTGAATGCCCGCCTCAATGCTGATTTGGACTTGACAGCAATCAGTTCAAAACTGAAACCTATTGGAACACAACAATGTCCTTATGCAGGAGTCTTCGACGGAAAGAATCACATACTGTCCGGATTTGTCATGCAACGTTCTGGGGATAATGTCGGCCTTTTTGGTACGTTGGCAGCAGGAGCTGTCGTTCGTGGAGTTACCTTGGATAGTTCGTGTCAGATTAGTGGGGCTAACGGCGTAGGTCTTGTTGGTTCTGTGCAGGGAGAGGGTACTGTTACTCTCGAAGCTTTGGGTAACGAAGGCATGGTTATGGCTTCTGGGAAATGTGCTGCAGGAATCCTTGGCAGATGTGAAGATTTCACTACAACAGTCGACATCAATCATTGTTTTGTTTCGGGTTCTGTTAACGGCCAAGACAAAACTGCTGCCATCTGTGGTTGGGTATGCAAGAGCGTCAAGATTACAAGATGTTACAGCATAGCTTCTGTCACTGGAGTAACTGATAATAACAGTTTCGCTCGTTACAGGCGTGGACAGATTACACGTTGCTTCAGCAATCATGAAATAGGCCAAACGGGAGTTCTCAAACTCAGCCCCACCGATATTACTGACGGTTACCTCTGCTATTGCCTTAACGATGGAGACCCGTCTGGTGAGATGTATTTCTATCAGACCTTGGGAGAGGATGAGCATCCAGTACTTCAGCATCATTTGGAGGTGATTCGTCAGGGAGATACGTATGTTAACAACATGGACTTCGCAATATCCTCTCCGAGGGAGTTGACGAGCTTTGCCAACTTGGTTAATGGCGGCTTGAACAGCATAAATGCAGTAGTTACTGGTGATTTGAACTTTGAAGGTTACACCATTACTCCTATAGGAACTGCAAATAATCCATATATAGGCTGTTTCGACGGAAAGGGACATACCATCAGCAACCTGACGATAGAGTCGGGGAACAGCTTTGTCGGCATCTTCAGTGTTGTGAGTGGTGGCGCAACCATCAAGAATTTCGTGCTCGACAAGACTTGCTCCATTCGTGGCGTAGCCTATGTTGGTATTATTGGTGGGTCAATCGGAAGTGGTACCATTACTATGGAATGTCTGGGAAACGAAGGCTCTGTGACGGCTGCGAACCAAAATGCGGGTGCCATCTATGGCTGCAATATGCATGCTGCTGCAACACCTGTTTTCATCAACTGCTATTCGACAGGGCCCGTGAGGGGCGGTCGTGAGAGCGGTCAAATAACAGGTTACGCAGGTAATGGTGAGGCCTACAACTGCTATGGGAGTGGCGTAATAGAAGGCTATTATAAGCCAGATATGAGCGATGCCATGTTGCGTGGCTATGTCCATTCTGTCAACTGTTACTCTACGGTACCAGATTTGCGAGCCACAATGGTAATGCAGGAGCAGGTGGCTAATGGTGAGTTGTGTTATCTGCTCAATCAGTACAACGATTCGGATGTCCCAATCTGGTATCAGACGTTGGGAGTGGACGACCATCCTGTGCTGGATTCCACTCATGGCGAAGTCAAACTTGCTGATGATGGGACTTACTACAATGAAATCGACATTGACGGCATCAAGATGGTGGATGCAGCGAGGAGTCCGATGGCTGGCGTCTTCAATCTTGCAGGACAGCGAATTCTGAATCACAGATTGCCGAGAGGTATTTACATCATAGATGGCAAGAAGATAGTGACGACTCGGTAGCCGACCAGCATCTTTTCTGTTGCTCACTATACGTGGCACGTTAAGTTTGCCAACGAAGCACGTTAAGTTTGCCAATGAAGCACGTTAAGTTTGCCAATGAAGCACGTTAAGTTTGCAGATGAAGCACGCCTAGTTTGTCAATTAGGTTAGGCGCTTCAGGACTGGTTGTATTTAACCTCTTAAATCAAGTCGCTGAATTGACAGGAATAATAAAATAAAAAAGTCGGGGTGACCCGACTCGAACGGGCGACCACCTGGTCCCAAACCAGGTGCGCTACCAACTGCGCTACACCCCGATTGCTTATGTCGCTATTTCGCGAAAAGCGGTGCAAAGGTACAACAAAAAGTGAAAAGTGAAAAGTGAAAAGTGAAAAATTTTTCTTTATACTTCATATTTCTTTGTTCTTTATGCTTCTTTCTTCATTTTTTTGTATCTTTGTGCGCGAAAAACGAAAGAACTATATAAATTTCTTAAACCTATGAAGAAGTACAATTTCAATGCCGGTCCTTCTATCCTTCCCAAGGAAGTGATGGAGGCAACTGCTGCTGCGTGCCTCGAGTTCGAGGGTAGCGGCCTCTCTCTGATGGAGACAAGTCATCGTGCCAAGAACTTTCAGCCCGTCGTTGACGAGGCAGTAGCTCTGTTCAAGGAACTGCTCAGCATTCCCGAGGGCTATGCAGTCATCTTCCTCGGTGGCGGTGCAAGCCTCGAGTTCTGCATGGTGCCTTACAACTTCCTCGAGAAGAAAGCAGCCTACCTCAACACTGGTGTCTGGGCAACCAAGGCAGAGAAGGAGGCAAAACTCTTTGGCGAAGTGGTAGAGGTGGCTTCCAGCAAGGACAAGAACTTCACTTACATCCCAAAGAACTTCACCATTCCAACGGATGCCGACTACTTCCACATCACAAGCAACAACACTATCTACGGCACAGAGATACTGAAAGATTTCGACAGCCCAGTGCCTATGATTGCCGACATGAGTAGCGACATCTTCTCTCGTCCTGTTGATGTAAGCAAGTACGGCATGATATATGGTGGCGCTCAGAAGAACCTTTCAATGGCTGGTGTGACGTTCTGCATCATCAAGGAAGACCTGCTGGGCAAGGTGAGCCGTCCTATCCCCACGATGCTCGACTATCGCACGCACATCAACAAAGGCTCGATGTTCAACACACCTCCAACAGTGCCCATCTACTGTGCTCTGCAGAACCTGAAGTGGATCAAGAAGCAGGGTGGCGTTGAGGCAATGGAGAAGTTGGCCATCAAGCGTGCCGAAATCGTCTATGGCGAGATTGACCGCAACAAGCTCTTCGTCGGCACAGCAGAAGAGGACAGCCGTTCTCGTATGAACATCACTTTCGTGCTGAAGCCCGAGTATCAGGAGCTGCAGGACGAGTTCATGGCCTTCGCCACAAGCAAGGGCATGGTCGGCGTGAAGGGACATCGCGACGTCGGCGGCTTCCGTGCAAGCTGCTACAACGCTATGACCATCGAAGGCTGCGAGGCTCTCGTGGCTTGCATGAAGGAATTCGAAGCGAAGCACTAAATATATAATGTCATGAAGGTTTTAGTTGCAACAGAGAAGCCATTCAGCAAGGTTGCTGTAGATGGCATTAAGGCAGTAACGGATGCTGCTGGATATGAACTCGTATTACTCGAGAAATACACAGAGAAGAGCCAGTTGCTCGATGCAGTGAAGGATGTTGACGCCATGATTATCCGTTCGGATAAGGTGGATGCTGAGGTGCTTGACGCTGCCAAGCAGCTGAAGATTGTGGTGCGTGCCGGTGCAGGTTACGACAACATCGACCTCGCAGCAGCTACGGCGCACAACGTAGTCGCTATGAACACACCCGGCCAGAATGCCAACAGCGTGGCTGAGCTTGTCTTCGGTCTGCTTGTCTTTGGCGTCCGCAACTTCTTCAACGGCACCAGCGGCACAGAGTTGAAGGGCAAGAAGCTTGGCATCCTCGCCTTCGGTAATGTTGGTCGCAACGTGGCTCGCGTGGCAAAGGGCTTCGACATGGAAGTCGCCGCTTACGACGCTTACTGCCCCGCAGAAGCCATTGAGGCTGCTGGCGTGAAGGCTGCAAAGAGTCAGGAAGAACTCTTCGAGACGTGCGACATCGT
>CACXUA010000066.1 GCA_902770725.1 uncultured Bacteroidales bacterium
GACGACAGGAGAGAGTTTCCTCGATCTGCTGAAAGCACTCGACAAGGTGGAAGACATCCAGCGCTATCGCATCAGCAGCATAGAGCCCAACCTGCTCACAGAAGACATCATCCGCTTCTGCAGCCAGAGCCGAGCCTTCATGCCGCACTTCCACATCCCTCTCCAAAGTGGCAGCGACGAAGTGCTCAAACTGATGCATCGCCGCTACGACACAAAGTTCTTCACCCAGAAGATAGAAGAGGTCAGGAAGTACATCCCAGATGCCTTTATCGGTGTGGATGTCATCGTGGGTATGCGAGGCGAGACAGACGAGCTGTTCGCTCAGGCTCGCGAGTTCATGCAGGCATTGCCCGTCAGTCAGTACCATGTATTCAGCTACAGCGAACGACCTGGCACAAAGGCTCTGCAGATTCCAGGCATCGTCACACCACAACAGAAACACGAACGCAGTCAGCAAATCCTGTCAATCAGCGACGACAAACTGCGCACATACTATAATAAATATAAAGGTCAGACACGACCAGTCCTGCTGGAACACAGCATAAAGGGCGGCGTGATGCATGGCTTCACAGACAACTACATCCGCGTCGAAGTGCAGACAAAAGGGCTCGACAACACCATCGTCCCTGTCCAGTTGGGCGAATGGAACGAAAAGGGAGACGCACTGACAGGAACCGTTTCTCTCAATTATGAATTATGAATTAGCATGAGTTTGAGCATCATCATATTGAATTGGAATGGTGAAGAGATGCTGCGTCGTTTCTTGCCTTCAGTCATCGAGCACTCGCCCGAAGCTGAGATCGTTGTGGCAGACAATGGCAGCACCGATGGCTCGCTCAAACTGATGGCCGAGCAGTTCCCCAACATCCGCACTATCATATTCGACCATAATTACGGCTTTGCCGAAGGCTACAACAAAGCCATCGCCGAAGTGGATAGCGAACTCTGTCTCTTGCTCAACAGCGATGTCAGGGTTGAGGCTGGTTGGCTGAAGCCCATGCTCGATTACATGGAGAAGAACCCCGGTATCGCAGCCTGTCAACCCAAGATACGATGCGAATGGGCTCCAGAGATGCTGGAATATGCAGGAGCTTGCGGCGGCTACATTGGTCGGCTGGGATTCCCGTTCTGTCGAGGCCGCATCCTTGGCACAGTAGAACGCGACGAAGGACAGTACGACACCATAGCCTCTGTGGCTTGGGCAACAGGAGCAGCCCTGCTCATCCGTCGCAATGTCTATATCGAGGCTGGCGGATTGGATGGCCGTTTCTTTGCTCATCAAGAAGAGATTGACCTGTGCTGGCGACTCAGAAGTCGTGGTTACGGCATAGTCTGCATTCCCGAAAGCGTAGTCTATCACGTTGGCGGTGGCACACTTCCTAAAGAGAGTCCACGAAAGGCCTACCTCAACTTCCGCAATAACCTGCTTCTCCTCTACAAGAATATGCCCAAGGAGAGGTTCAGTTGCGTCATGTTTTGGCGTCGTCTGCTTGATGCAGCAGCAGCATTGCACTTCCTTGTTGGCGGGCATTGGGCTGCTTGCAAGGCTGTACTGAAAGCACATCTCGACTTCCGTCGCATACAAAAGGACTTCAAGGAAGACCGAGACAAGAATCAGGCTGCAACCGTGGTGCCATACAACGAGATACTCTCGCCCATAAACCTTCTTTGGGAATACTATGTCAAACGACACCATACATTTAAAGATTTAGGATTGTAGATAATAAGACAATATGAGAATAAGAACTTTATTCCTTCTAATGCTCTTCGCAGGAACAGTCTCAGCCCAACAGGCTTGGACGTTGCAGGACTGCTTGGATTATGCGCTGCAGCACAACATTCAAGTGCAGAAGAACCGCATCAGCGAAGAGCGAGGCGAGGTAAGTCTCTGGCAAGACAAGGGAGCCCTCTTCCCCAGCCTCAGCTTCAGCACGAACCATGGCGTGGGCTATCGTCCCTTTACTCAGGTAATGGCTGTAGTGCAAGGCGACCAAGTGACAAGTACCAGAAGCAATGTGACCTATCAGGGCACTTACGGACTCAACGCCAATGTCACCCTTTGGAATGGTGGCGTCAACTACAAGAACATCAAGGAACAGGAACTGCAGAACCGCATCTCTGCCCTTACCACAGAGCAGAGCGAGCTCACCATTCAGGAACAGATAGCACAGCTCTATGTGCAAATCATGTACACAAAGGAAGCCAAGCGCGTCAACGAGTTGTTGCTCTCTACCGCTCAAAGCCAATATGACAGAGGTGTGGAGATGATGAATCAGGGACAGATGGCAAGGGCAGATGTCGTGCAACTTGAGGCACAACTCAGCAGCGCCCAATACTCTGTGGTCAACACAGAGACACAGCTTGCCAACTACAAGCGTCAGCTCAAGGCTCTCCTTGAACTCGACCTCAACACTCCTTTCGATGTGTCGGGCAACATCCCAACTGATGAACAAGTGCTGGCTCTCGTTCCAAGCGCTCAAGAAGCTTATGCAAAGGCACTTGAGACAAGACCCGAGATAAAGAGTGCCGAGTTGAGCATCGAAGCAGCCGACATGCAACTTGACATCGCAAAGCGTGGCTTCTACCCTACCATCGGTGCAAGTGCAAGTCTGGGAAGCAATCACTCGACTGGTAGCAACAATGGCTGGGGCGAGCAAATGAAGACGAACCTCAACATGAGTGCTGGCCTCAACTTCAGCGTGCCCATCTTCGACAATCGTCGCAACATGTCGAATGTCAAGACGGCAAAGCTGCAACAACTCTCCTCGAAGCTCGACTTGCAGGACAAGAAGAACACGCTCTCCAGCACTATCGAGCAGTACTGGCTCAATGCCAATAGTGGTCAGCAGAACTATATTGCCGCTAAGAGTCGCGTCAAGAGTCAGGAAGCAAGCTACGAGTTGCTCAACGAACAATTCCAGAACGGCTTGAAGAACACGGTTGATGTGCTGCAAGGTCGCGACAACGTCATCAGCGCAGAACAAGACATGTTGCAAAGCAAGTACATGGCTCTGCTCAACATACAGCTCCTAAAGTTCTATACAGGAGAGAAGATTGAACTCTAAAACGCTATACATTATTATATATTATATAAGATGAGACATCACACATTCATCAAAGCTGCGATGCTGATACTGGCAGTAAGCATCGTGAGCAGCTGCAAAAAGAAGGTCGAATTCACTTATACTGAGGTCGAGGCTACTGTGCAGGATGTCATGACAAGCGTGACAGCAACCGGTACCATCGAACCCGTAACGAGTGTCGATGTCGGCACACAGGTCAGCGGTATCGTAAGCAAGCTCTATGTTGACTACAACAGCGTGGTCAAGGCTGGGCAAATCATTGCCGAGCTGGACCGCACAAACCTCATCAGCGAGCTGAGCAGTGCGCAGGCTAACCTGAAGAGTGCCCAAAGCGACCTCGATTATCAGAAGACCAACTACGAGCGCTTCAAGGCTCTCCACGACAAAGGCCTCATCTCTGCCAACGACTATGAGCAGGCTCGCCTCTCATACATCAAGGCTCAGCAGACTGTAACGCATCAGAAAGAGAGCGTCAAGAAGGCTCAGACCAACCTGGGTTATGCCACAATCACCAGCCCTATTGATGGCGTCGTGCTGAAGAAGGAGGTGGAAGAAGGGCAGACTGTTGCTTCGAGCTTCAACACGCCAACGCTCTTCACGATTGCCAAGGACTTGACCGACATGCGCGTCATCGCTGATGTGGACGAAGCAGACATAGGCGAAGTGAAGGAAGGACAGCGCGTCAGCTTCACTGTCGATGCTTTCCCCAACGATACATTCGAAGGTGCTGTGACTCAGGTTCGTCAGCAACCCACGACAGAGAGCAATGTGGTGACCTACGAAGTGGTCATCAGCGCACCCAATCAGGACCTCAAGCTCAAGCCAGGTCTTACAGCAAACGTCAATATCTTCACACTCGAGATGCCTGGCGTGCTTGCCATTCCCAGCAAGGCTCTCCGCTTCAAGCCAAGCGAGGCAATGCTCAACGAAGGCGAGACCATCACGGACGTGGAGAGTCCTCAGAAGGTGTGGACAAAGGAAGGCCCCAACCTGAAAGCCATCGCCATACAGACTGGTGTCACGAACGGCACGCTGACTCAAGTGACGAGCGGTTTGACGGCAGGCACAAAGGTCATCATCGATGTGCAGAGCAGCGAGCTCGAAGAAGAGGCACAGCAGCAGAGCAACCCCTTCATGCCTAAGCCAAGGAACAGGAACAACGAGAAAGACAAGAAGAAATAAATCGTGGTTAGAGGTTAGTGGTTAGTGGTTAGAGAACACCTTTTGTTCCTAATCTGCTACCCAAACAATCCTCTAACCTCTAACCCCTAACCCCTAACCTCTGAACTATGAACTCTAAAAAGGTCGTCATCGAGCTGCAAGACGTGCGTCGCGAGTTCCATGTTGGCAGCGAAGTGGTGAAGGCGCTCCGAGGTGTCAGCTTCAAGATACACGAGGGCGAGTTCGTCACCATCATGGGTACTTCTGGCTCTGGCAAGAGCACATTGCTCAACCAGCTTGGCTGCCTCGACACACCTACCAGCGGTGAGTACATCCTGGACGGCGTTCCTGTCCGCAAGATGCGTCGCAGCGAAAGAGCAGTCCTCCGCAATCGCAAGATAGGATTCATCTTCCAGAACTACAACTTGCTTGCCAAGACGACCGCAGTAGAAAACGTGGAGTTGCCCTTGATGTACAACAAGACGTACAACGCACGACAGCGCAGAGAAGCAGCCATCAAGGCTCTGCAGGCTGTGGGGCTTGGCGACCGACTCGACCACAAGAGCAACCAGATGTCTGGCGGACAGATGCAGCGCGTCGCCATCGCAAGAGCGTTGGTCAACAACCCAGCCGTCATCCTGGCCGACGAAGCGACAGGTAACCTCGACACACACACCTCGTTCGAGATTCTCTGCCTCTTCCAAGAGTTGCACAGGCAAGGTCGCACCATCATCTTCGTCACTCACAACCCCGAAATAGCACAATACAGCAGCCGCAACATCATGCTTCGCGACGGCAAGATCTGCGACGACAAAGAGAACACAAACATCCTCGATGCCCGAGAAGCACTGGCTGCATTGCCAAGTAATAACGACGAGTAACTGAACTTAACACGTCATGTTGATTAAATAGTCATGAACATTTAATTAAA
The DNA here is from genome assembly GCA_902770725.1 of uncultured Bacteroidales bacterium. Lineage (GTDB taxonomy): Bacteria > Bacteroidota > Bacteroidia > Bacteroidales > Bacteroidaceae > Physcousia. The sequence continues at coordinate 5,176 of CACXUA010000066.1, forward strand.
CATTCATGAACATTTAATTAAATAGTCATGAATATTTAACGAACTAGGCGTAGCATATTGACTAACATAACCTAAGAAATGAGCATAACCAACCTTTTGAAAGTGGCCATGACTGCCATCATGAGCAACAAGTTCCGCTCCTTCCTGAGCATGCTTGGCATCATCATCGGTGTGGCGGCAGTCATCATCATGATGGCTATCGGACAGGGTTCGAAGCAAAGCATCCGCGCAGACCTGAGCAAGATGGGCACCAACCTGCTCACCATAAGACCTGGCGGAGAGATGCGAGGCGGTGTCCGTCTCGACCCGTCGGCCATGCAAACGCTCAAACAGGCTGACTACGAGAGCATCCTCAACGAGGCAACCCTCGTCACGCACGTCAGCCCTGAAGTGACCAGCGGCGGCCAAGTCATCTATGGCTCCAAGAATACCAACAGCACGATGTACGGCGAAAGCCCCGACTACATGACCATCAAGCTCTGGGACATCAAGAGTGGCGACTGCTTTACGGAAGAAGATGTGATGAAGAGCGCCAAGGTGTGTGTCGTAGGTACCACCATCGTGAAGGAACTCTTCGGCAGCGAGGATGCCGATTGCGTCGGCAAGGTCGTTCGCTTCAAAAGCATTCCGTTCCGCATCGTGGGCGTCCTGAAGTCCAAAGGCTACAATAATTGGGGCATGGATCAGGACAACGTGATGATTGCTCCCTACACGACCGTGATGAAACGTATTGCGGCACAGACCTTCTTCAGCAGCATCGTGATGAGCGCTCTGACAGAAGAACTGAGCGACAAGGCCATCGAGGAAGTGACACAGATACTGCGTAGAAACCACAAGCTAAAGGATGATGCAGAAGATGACTTCACGATTCGTTCGCAAGCAGAATGGATGGAAACGATGTCCACGACGATGGATACCATCACGCTCATCTTGGTTGTTGCGGCAGCATTCTCGCTCTTGGTGGCTGGCATAGGCATCATGAACATCATGCTCGTCAGCGTGACCGAACGAACTAAGGAAATCGGATTGCGCATGAGTGTAGGCGCAAGAGGCATAGACATCATGAGTCAGTTCCTCATCGAGAGTGTGATGATATCGCTTACGGGAGCCTTGCTTGGCGTGGCTCTAGGGTATGCTGGCAGCTGGTTGGCAAGAGATGTACTGATGATGCCAAGCAGCGTGCCCTTCTGGAGCGTGGGTCTGAGCTTCTGCATCTGTGCCTTCATCGGCATCTTCTTTGGCTACGTTCCTGCCAGAAAAGCAGCGCTCATGGACCCCATCGAAGCAATAAGATACGAATAAAACTATATAATTATGAAAAAGAACATTCTATTTGCAGCACTTCTTTGCTTGCCACTTATCCTGATGGCACACAAGGACGACAAGAACCCCAAGTATCTGCTTGGAGCTGTGCCTGAGGTGGACGGCGTCGTAACCTTCCAAAAGAACTTCAGCGTTACTGATAAGAACGAGCAACAAATCTATGATGTCATGCTCACATACATCAAGAACTCCCTTATTGGCAACGCCATCCAGTTCCCTAAGTCCGAGTACACACGCATCATCTCCGAGGAAAAGGAGAACGGCACCATCGTGGCCCGCGTTGACGAGTACATGACCTTCTACAAGGCGTTCTTCAGCCTCGACCGAACTCGCTTTCGCTATATGCTGTCGGCCAGCGTGAAAGGACAGAAGGTAAGCCTTGTTCTCACACAAATCTCTTATTATTATAACGAAGACATGGACGGCAAGAACGGCGTCCACTACAGAGCTGAAGAGTGGATTTCGGACAAAGCAGCCGTCAACAAGAAAGGCACGAAACTCTATCCTCGAAGCGGCAAGTTCCGTCGTTTAACTGTTGACCGCGTGCAGGCCATCTTCGAAGGCTTCATGGATGCCCTCTCCACAATGGAGGTCGAAGAACAGGTCATCACGAAGAAGAGAAAGGGAATTGTTGAAGAATAAAACATCAAAAATGAACTATAAAGCGCTCATCCTTGCCCTTTCGTTGGGCTGCATCGTCGGAACGGCTGATGCCAAGAAGAAAAAGACTAGTGGAAATCCCATCTTTCAGGGTTGGTATGCCGATCCGGAAGGTGCTGTCCTCGACGGAAAGTACTGGGTATTCCCCACATTTAGTGCTCCCTACGACGAGCAGTTACACTTCGACGCCTTCTCGAGCAAAGACCTTGTGAACTGGACGAAGCACGAGAACGTCATCACAAAGGCTGATATCCCTTGGCTGCGTCGTGCATTATGGGCGCCCTCCATCATCGAGGCGAACGGCAAGTTCTACCTCTTCTTTGGTGGAAACGACGTGCATGAAGGCGAAGTTGGAGGTATCGGAGTTGCTGTTAGCGACCGTCCCGAAGGCCCTTACAAAGACGCTCTTGGCAAGCCGCTCATCAATGAAATCGTGAACGGAGCACAGCCTATCGACCAATTCGTCTTCCGTGATGACGACGGACAGTACTATATGTTCTACGGCGGCTGGCGTCATTGTAACGTCTGCAAACTGAGTCCCGACCTGCTTTCCATCGTTCCTTGGGAAGACGGACAGAAGTTCCACGAGATTACTCCTAGCAAGGAATACGTGGAGGGCCCCTTCATGTTGAAGCGAAACGGCAAGTACTATTTCATGTGGAGCCAAGGTGGTTGGACAGGTCCCGACTATTGCGTGGCTTACGCAATCAGCGACAGTCCCTTCGGCCCCTTTACGCTCAAGGGAAAGATTCTGCAGAGAGACGAGAGTATCGCTCGTGGAGCAGGTCATCATAGCGTAATACAAGTGCCTGGAAAGGACGAGTACTACATCATCTACCACCGTCGTCCGCTCGAGGAACGCGATGGAAATCACCGCGTTACCTGCATCGACAAGCTCGTCTTCAACGAGGACGGAACCATTCAACCCGTTAAGATGACGTTCGAGGGGGTAAAGAAAAGTAAGATAAGGAAATAGGTCGTCCGAAAACTAGGCGTGGTTAAATGCAAAACTTAACGTGTTAAGTTGGCAAAGTTAACGTGTTAAGTTTGGCATTTTAACGTGTTAAGTTTGGCGACTTGACTGGGGATGTTTTTATAGGCAACAAGGAAAGGGATAAAAGATGTATATTCTGGGGATTGATATCGGGGAAACTTTCTGCCAGATTTCCTATCTGAACACGCGAAGGCTTACGGCCGGGATGGATCCCCATACATTTTCATATGTCGCGGGAGGCGAGGAATTTGATATTCCGGCGGCAGCTTTTCAGGATCCGGAGAGCGGAGAGTGGTATTTTGGAAATGACGCTCTGACGCTTTGTGCCGAGCGGGGAAAGGAACCGCTCACACATCTTCTTGCTAATGCTGAAAAAGAGCGGGAGGAGAGCGGAGAAAGTGTTTATCTAAAGATCCTGATCGCTTTTCTCGGTTATTGTATGAACCTTCTGTCAGCAGAAGTGACGACGGAAGAGATCGAGGCGCTGACTTTTACGACGACAGATATGAACAGCACAAATGCGGAAATCCTGAAAAGGGCGGCAGAGGTGCTTTTCCCCGGTTTTGACAAAGTGGCTTATGAGGAGCACATCAAGTCTTTCTATCACTATGTGCTCATGCAGGATGAGGAGCAGCGCAGACAGTCGGTGCTTCTGGTAGACGGCTGGTCCGATTCGGAACTGGTGCTCTACACGCTTTCTTTCAACAAGAAAACGAGGCCCATAGTGTGCTTTCCGCAGGAACGTCATCTGGAGATCCCTGCGGATGCGGATCCTTCTGAGAAGGACAGGCTGCTTTTCAAAGCAGTGAGAGAACTAATGCAGGAAAAGGAGTTTTCTGCGGCCTATCTCACCGGACCGGCACTGGGCGGCGGGTGGATGAAGGACTCCCTTAACCTGATCTGCCGGGGACGGAGGGCATTCCAGGGAGATACGCTCTACAGCAAGGGCGCGGCAGACAGCACTATGGCGGCCTGCGGGCTTGCCTCCAAGGCTGACAAATACTTCTACCTGAGCAGGGACGCGCTTCGCTGCAACATTGGCATGGAGTGCCTCAAAAAGGGCAGGACAGTGTACCAGGCGCTTCTGGACGCGGGGGCAGCGTGGTATGACGCCGCCGCTCAGATCGATATCCTGCGCGTCCGTTTCCCGCTCCGCCGCGTCGGCA
>CACXUA010000067.1 GCA_902770725.1 uncultured Bacteroidales bacterium
CTGTGACGACCTCAAGCTCCTGGAAGCCCGGATGCGGGAACTCGTGGACAAGGACCTCCCCTTCCACCGCTTCGAGGTCCAGACCGAACGCGCCATCAAGGAATTCAAGAAATCCGGCTACGCCGACAAGGTCAAGCTCCTGGAAACGAGCGGCGAGGCCTATACCGACTATTACACCCTCGACGATACTTCGGACTATTACTACGGCAAGCTCGTCCCCTCCACCGGCTATCTGACCGTCTGGGGCGTCCAGTCCTATCACGACGGCATCCTGCTTCGGGTGCCGCACTGGAAAGACCCTTCCGTCCTCGCCCCCTTTGTGGACCAGCCCAAGACCTATGATATGTTCAAGGAGAACCTCCGATGGAACATCATCATGGGCCTGAACACGGTGGGCGATGTCAATTACTCCATCCTCCAGGGGCACGCCACCGAGCTCATTCAGATTGCGGAGGCCCTCCAGGAGAAGAAGATTGTCCAGATCGCCGAGGAAATCGACCGCCGCTACCGGAGCGAAACCCCGGTCAAGGTCGTCCTGATCACGGGTCCGTCCTCTTCCGGCAAGACCACCTTCTGCCGTCGTCTGTCCATCCAGCTGAAGGCCTGCGGCCTGAAGCCCCTGTCGATGTCCACCGACGACTATTTCGTGAACCGGCTGGACACCCCGCGCTTCCCGGACGGCAGCTTCGACTTCGACAACTTCGAGACCGTGGACCACGCCCTCATGGAGAAAGATATCATGCGGATGATCGCCGGGGAGGAGGTGGACGTTCCCGAGTTCAACTTCGACCTCAAGACTGCTCCGATGCTCTTCGTTCACGGCGATAAAGACGGCTGGGCTTCCATGAACTCCGTCAAAACTTGGGAGAAGATGCGTGCAATGGGCATCCAGAGCGAGCTCCACATCCTAGCCACGCGCGACCATTGCTTCCAAAAGACGGCTTCGCCCGGAACGGGTAGCTACACATATCTCGAACGCATCAGCGAGTTCCTGAAAGAAATGAAGAAGTTGTAATATGGCACAAATCAGTATCATAGCCGCTATTGCTGAGAACAATGCTATCGGGCTGAAAGGCCAACTCCTCTATTGGTTGCCAGCAGACCTGAAGCGCTTCAAGGCTCTCACAACAGGTCACACCATCATCATGGGGCGCAAGACCTTCGACAGCCTGCCAAAAGGCGCTCTTCCCAACCGCAGGAATGTCGTCCTGTCCCGCAGCAAGAAGGACTTTCCAGGAGCAGAAAGGTTTGCCTCACTCAAAGATGCTCTTGCCAGCTGTTCCAAAGAGGAAGAGGTTTATATCATCGGTGGAGCAAGCGTTTATGCGGAAGCATTGCCGCTCGCAAACCGCCTTTGCCTGACAGAAGTGCACGACACACCGAAGGAGGCAGACGCTTTCTTCCCCGAATTCAATCGCGACGAATGGGAAGTCGCTTTCCTCGAGAAACACGAACCCGACGAGAAGCACGACCAAAGCTACGACTTTATAGATTACATTAGGAAATGAAACAATACTTAGACTTACTACAAAAAATCCTTGACGAAGGCGTCAAGAAGGAAGACCGCACAGGTACGGGCACCATCAGCATCTTCGGCCATCAGATGCGTTTCGACTTGAGTGAAGGCTTTCCCTTGCTCACGACAAAGAAGGTTCACCTGAAGAGCATCATCTACGAACTGCTTTGGTTCCTCGATGGCAACACCAATGCAAAATGGTTGCAAGAGCGAGGTGTGCGCATTTGGAACGAATGGGCAGACCCCGAGACAGGCGACCTCGGCCACATTTACGGCTATCAATGGCGTTCTTGGCCTGATTATGATGGTGGATTTATTGACCAGATTCAAGAGGCCGTCAATGCCATCAAGCACAATCCCGACAGCCGACGCATCATCGTCTCAGCCTGGAATGTGGCAGACATCAAGAACATGAACCTGCCGCCCTGCCACGCTTTCTTCCAGTTCTATGTGGCCAACGGCAAACTCTCTCTGCAACTCTATCAGAGGAGTGCCGACTGCTTCCTTGGCGTGCCCTTCAACATCGCCTCTTACGCCCTGCTTTGCATGATGATGGCACAAGTTTGCGGACTTCAGCCGGGCGATTTCATCCATACGACTGGCGACACACACATCTACCTCAACCACCTCGACCAAGTGCATCTGCAACTCTCTCGCGAGCCTCGCAAACTGCCACGGATGCGCATCAACCCCGAGGTGAAGGACATCTTCAAGTTCCAATACGAAGACTTCACCCTCGAAGACTATGACCCCTACCCTGCCATCAAGGGCGTGGTAAGCGTTTAAGAGAGATTCCGGGCTGACACCCTACACGACTTCTTTCCCGAAAGGAGAAAGAGCCAATCCTGCAAGTCGGAAGTGCATCCTGCCGAACGGAATGCCGATAATTGTTATGCAGAAGAGGATGCCAAAGAAGACGTGGCTGAGCCATATCCAAATGCCGCCAATAAAGAACCACAGCACGTTCATGAAGAGATTCAGACACCCGTGTTGCGGTTCTATCTTTCTCACCCTCGAACCAAACGGCCACAAGGCAAGTATGCCCAACTTGAAGACCTGCAAGCCGAAGGGAATGCCGATGATTGTTATCATCAGCCCTACGGCTCCTATCAGATACTCGATGGAAATCGCCAATCCGCCGAAGACGACCCAGATGATGTTGCCTATCAGTTTCATATCTTATGCTTACCTCTTGATTTAATTTACACGGTCAATCTTTAGGTTATCGAAATATGGCGTGCAGACACGACCTTTATGCAAAGGAGCCATCAGACCAGCCATACCTTTCGGATAATGGTCGGATGTGAACGACAGAACAGGTTTGCCGTCAACATATCCTATCAACTGTTTTCCTTCGAACCGCAACTTCAAGTTGTGCCACTTACAAGCCGAGATGCCCTCTACCTTTGTTGAAGAAAGGGTGTATTCGCCTCCCACTTCCACATCTTTCCGAGCGCGTATCAAAGCTTGCTGTTCCTTATCTCCGATAAGTTCTTTCTGGTTGAGTTTTCCACAAGACAGAACAAGGGTGCAGTTGCCCTTATCATCGAGCTTCAGATAATACCCTTTAGCCCAAATTCCATAACCAGAGCCAACATCACAAAGATGCCCCATCACTGCAGCTTCGTCTCCAGGATTCAGCCAGACATCTGCACTCACTTCGTAATCTCGCCAAGCCGAATCGCCCAGAATCGTATAATGATGCCATTCTGGAGCCCAACTAAGAGTATGTTCTCCAACAGTTTGGCGAATGCATTTGCCTTTATGGTCTGGGCTTTCTGCAAGTTCGAAACAGCCAATCAGGTCGGCCGTATAATGAGGAAGATAGCCATAACTTGATGGAGGCAAATAACTCTCGAAATCGTCGGAATAAGGAAGGGGGAAAGGCTTGGACGCAGGAATTTCAGCAAACGAACCTTTCTGCTGTCCTGTAAGGGTTGAAATGGAATAGACAGCATCTGGATGAAGTTTCAAGCTGAATGTTCCTGCCTTCGGTTTAATGTCTTCAAGGCGAACAAATTGCTGATTCTTATCACTATACCATACGCAAAGGTTGCCTTTCTTCAAACCTTTTGCCACCTTGAACTTAAGCTCTTGCTCACTCTTTGCGCCCTTCGTTTCGAGAATAATACTATAGTCGCCCGAATCCGGATTGCGCAAGGTAACCATCGAACCGCCTTCGTTTAGTTTCTTGCATCCATCGTCAACATAACGCCACCCAATCTGTGTGAACTGCCCATAATGAGCATACCCCCATAGTGCCTCGCGCACTTCATAATTTCCGCTCCAAGGTTCTCGAGCGAGAAGCATCGCAGGATAATAGGAATATGGTTCAAGAGGATAGACGCCTGCTATGCCGTACCAGTTGATGACTTTTGTGGCACCGCTGACGATATAGTTCTCGTTGAAGCCTTTCACGATACTGATGAGCGCATCAAAGCCTGGCAAATAGAAATGGTCCTCGGAATTCCAGATAGGTTTGCCCAGTTCCTCGCAAATAGCACGATGCTCTTTCGAGAGAGGAATCTCGCTGAAAGTGTGAGCACAAACGGCATCCAAAGAAGCAGCCAAAGCCGAATCCTTCTGCATGTCCTTCAGGAAGTCCATCTTCCTGTCGCCCCAATTACCAAAGCCATGAAGCTTCACATCCTCGAAGCCTCGTTCGTTCATGGCTCGACGCAAGTTCTTGGCAAAGTCGTAATTGTAGCCTTTCTCGTTGTGACAGCCTAGCGCTTCCAACTCCAATCCATGAACCTCTCGCAATCCTTGCATCCAAGAGATGTAATAATCGACCATATCTTCGCTCCAGAAGTTACCCACCCAAGCTGGAGCGCTCCAAGAGGTGGCATCAAGCGAGAGACGGGGATTGGATTTCTTGGCTGCTTTCATCACCCACCAAATGTAGCCACGCTCGAAGTTTGCGTCGCCTCGATAATGGCTGTGAGAAGGCATAGAGCCTTGAGTGGAATTACCATCGCCTGGAATCTCGACGAGCAAAGCACTGATAGAAGCTCCGAACATGGGCTTGTAAACCATGTCGATGATTTGGCTGCGCTGAGGTTCTGGATAATCCTTCAGTAAGACTGAAGTTGCTCCACCACCATCAACAACACCAATGCCGTCGAATTGTTTACCCGGAGAAGTGTTGCTCAATCGAACAGTCTGTGCCGAGAGGTTCAGCACGCTTATTGTTGCCAGGAGGCAGGAATACAGGATTTTCATTATTCGTCAGGTTGTTGTCCGTCGTGAGCCTTCCAAGCGCATTCTGTTATCTTCATGTCGGTAAAGCGTGCCGTGAAGGATGATTCTTCTGGCGAGCAGGCATAGATACCGAACTGGATTTCCTCGGCTGCCGCATACATGTGGCATACGCGCATCTGGCTGAAGTTTGTTCCGTCTGTAGAGCATTCGATAAGGTAGTCGTCGGCTCGTCTCGAGAACCTGTACCACATCGTCTTCACGTCGGCCGGAATAGCTGTTGTGGCCCAATCGGAATAGCCATTATTCGTGGCGACACTGCCAAGATGCTGAAACGCCTCGTTCTCGTATTCCACAGAGCCTTTCAGCCAATTCTCGCTATCGAGGTACATCACGATACCACATTGGTCGAAGCGCTGATGACTTTGAGTGAAGTCGGTCTTCACGACAAAGCTGAAGAACTTCTCGCGCGTCTTCATTTGCAGGACGGGAGCATTGTCGTTCTGGAAGTGATAATAGGTGCGTTGCCAAAGGTCTGTATGGGGTGCTGTTGTTATCGAAATGGTGTCGCCTTTCACTTCGTAACCTGCTGGTTCTCGTGTCCATTTGAGGTTATCGAGATTGATTTGTCCGTCTGCAGAGAGAGCAGCCTTAACATCATCAACGAACTCAATTTCAGGCGCTTGTGTGGCTTTCTGTCCGCATGCTGCCAACATCATGCAGAAGCCTAGAAACATTATTTTCTTCATCATTCGAATGTTTTGTGTTTAATCTTTCCTGACGAAAGGCTTCAATCCTTTTGCTGCATCGGCTGCCGTGATGCGTTTGCCGTCATTATCGAGGTCGATGAGGACATAACGATTGTTGCCCATTCCGAGTTCCTTCATGTAGGAGAGCTGGCGAAGTCCGTGACGCGTCTCGATGCGCTCCACCATGTCGTGATGCTCCTCGGCAGTCATGGCGTAGATGATGTCTACACAAGCCTGATCTATAGCAAGAATGTCGGTCGAAGAGAGGATGCCCACATCTGGCGTCACGACAGGTTCTGCCAGTACGCCTTCGCAGTCACAAGAGACTGACATATTGCGCATTACGTTGACGTAGGTGACGTGTTTCCCGAAGAAGTCGATGCTGGCTTTTGCGGATTCCGTCATACGTTCCATGAACTCTTCTTCGCTGATGCTCCATTGGTCGTCGGAGCCTTTCACGGTATGTATGATGGCTTTGCCGATTCGTCCGTCAGCGCATCCGATGCCGATGTTCTTGTTCGAGCCTCCGAAGCCTCCCATCGTGTGTCCCTTGAAGTGTGTCAGAGCCACCATTGCGTCGTAGTTCAGCAGATTCTTTCCGACGTACATTTCCTTGAACCACTTGCCGCCCTTGATGGGCAGAGTTGCTGTGCCTTGCTCGTCGAGGATATCTACAGGACAGAAGGTCCAGCCGTTCACTTTGAGTGTCTCACGATGCTTCTCCGTCGTGTCTCGGTCGCCTTCGTAGTAGGTGTTAGTCTCGATGATGTTGGCGCCCTTCAAATCCCCTGCCATCAAGGTCTTCACCCATTCGCGAGGAATGATGTTCGGACCGTTCTGCTCGCCTGTATGGAGCTTCACACCCACCTTGCCGCAGATGTTTCCGCTGACCTGCCTGTAAGCCTGGATGAGCCCTTCGGCAGAGAGTTTTCGGGTGAAATAGACGACGGACTCGTTGCCTGTCCGCTGTTCGTAAGGCACATACTTATTGCCGTCGGTGCCTGGTACTAGATTTTTTTCTTGTGGGTTCATAGTGATTTAGTTTGTGGGGAGTTGACTATTTAATCAGGTTTCCCAAGATGCTTCGGCCGAGTTCGCGGGTAGCAGTTCTGGTTGCTGTGCTTACCGTGCTCTTCGTTATCTTTTTGCCGAGGCTGTCCTTGCTCTTTCTCTTCGAACCCGTTACCGTATTGGCGACATAAGTGCCCAGGGCGGCTGTGACACTTGTGATGACGGCGGAGAGAATCTTCGAGAAGAAGCCTTTCTTCTTGCTCTTCGACTTCGTTTCCTCCTTCTGTTCCTTCTCAGCCTGCTTTTCCTGTTCTGCCAGTTCGCGAGCCTCTTCTTCCTTTTCGCTTTCTGCAAGGAGCACTTCAAAGGCACTTTCGCGGTCTATCATCGTGTCGTAACGGCCAAAGATGCGCGACGTCTTGATGATTTGCTCGCGCTGGGACGCTGTGATGGCACCGATTTGACTGAGCGGGAAGAGCACTTTGGCACGCTCCACAACGTTCGGAGTACCTTTTTCATCGAGGAAAGAGACGAGCGCTTCGCCTGTTCCGAGTTCCATGATGGCATCTTCCGTCTTGAAGTCCGGATTGGCTCGGAACGTATCGGCTGCGGCTTTCACGTTCTTCTGCTCCTTGGGCGTGAAGGCTCGGAGCGCGTGCTGAACTCTGTTTCCCAGCTGAGCGAGCACAGAATCGGGAATATCTGTGGGGTTCTGCGTCACGAAATAGACGCCCACACCCTTGCTTCGGATGAGACGGACAACCTGCTCAATCTTATCCACAAGGCTCTTTGGTGTGTCCGTGAAGAGCGTATGCGCCTCGTCGAAGAAGAATACCAGACGCGGCAACTCCTGGTCGCCCACCTCGGGCAGACGTGCATAGAGGTCCGAGAGGAGCCAAAGCAGGAAGGTGGAATAGAGTTTCGGCTGGTGCATCAGTTTGTCGGCAGCCAGAACATTCATCATGCCTTTGCCGTCAGCGCTGACCTGCAGGAGGTCCATGATGTCGAAAGCAGGCTCGCCGAAGAACTTGTCTGCACCCTGATTCTCGAGGGCGAGGAGGGCACGCTGAATGGCTCCCACGCTAGCCGTCGAGACGTTGCCGTAGCGTTTCGTCAGTTCGCTTGCGTGGTCGGCAATATAGGTCAGCATAGAGCGCAAGTCCTTGAGGTCGAGCAGGAGCAAACCACGTTCGTCAGCCACCTTGAAGAGGATGGTCATTACGCCAGCCTGCACCTCGTTCAGCTCCATGAGTCGCGACATCAGGTCGGGCCCCATGTTCGAGATGGTGGTGCGCATCGGGTGTCCCTGCTCGCCAAAGACGTCGTAGAAGCAAACGGGAGCCCCATGGAACTGAGGATTCTCGATGCCGAACTCAGCACAGCGCTTCTCGATGAACGAGGACATTGCGCCCGTCTGCGAGATGCCCGAGAGGTCGCCCTTCATATCGGCCATGAAGCAAGGCACCCCAGCCTCGCTGAAAGTCTCAGCCAGCACCTGCAGGGTCACAGTCTTGCCCGTACCAGTTGCTCCGGCAATCAATCCATGACGGTTCGCCATCTTACCATTGATGCAAATCGGCCCATTCTGTCCGTGAGCCACATATAAACGTCTGTCTTCTGTTAACATAATACGAGTAATTTATAGGTTTATGGCGACAAAGTTACAGATAATATTTCAAAATTCAAAAATATTAAATCAAAAATTCAAAATGAGGAAGAAGGAAGAGGGAAGAAGTTAGACCAAAACCGAGAAAACCTTTTTGAAACTTTGGCACTTCGTGCTTGTCCTGCCTTTGTCAGTAATCCAGCTGAAAGCAAGCTTTCGCCATCTTCCTGTCAATTGCAGAACAATCCTGCGGACTTCAAACTTTCAAAAGAAAACATTAAAAACAGTTATCGTCATCGTTAATTGTCAACGTTAACGTCATCGTTAACTGTCAACGTCATCGTTTTTCTTTGTTTTCTCGGCTGTGCTGCAAGCCGGAGGCTGTCTGTAGGTGAGTCAAGGAATGGTTAAGCTTGCTTAAACAGGACTTGAATCGCCTGAAGACAAATGCGCAGCATGCAGCACAATCCGAGGGTTTTCATGGTTTTGGTGGAGGGCAAAAGTTAGAGGGGGTCTATTCCAAGCCCTGAATGGTGTCTTCATTCCTGATGACCTCGATGGCGTCGGCTTGGGCCTCACGACCAGGAACGAGCTGGAAGGTGGCTTCGCTGCGGAGGTTCTGGAACCCGCTGCCGGGCGTCCAGCGAACATTCACGCCCTCGATGTAGCTGGCGTTGAAGTCCTCGGTGGTCTTGGCACCCTTGGTAGCGAGCTCTACGTGGAAGTCGCCGAGGTCGCCCAGGTTCACCTTGTTGCCAGCCAGGAGCTGTTCCTTCAGGCAAACGACTGCGTCGGTCAGAACGCCCTTGATGGTACCCTTGGAGAAGGGCGAATTGTGGTCGGCAATGTGCTTACAGAACTGATCGAAAGTGAGTTTCTCGTTCATCTGAGCGGTGCCGTAGGCCTTCGTCTGAGTGATGTCGGCCTTTTTTGTTCCGGGCTTAGTGCCCATAATCATAATGGAATAATTTATCATAGTGTCGGACCCTCTCCCTAACCCTCTCCCATAATGGCGAGGGAACTGCTTCGCAGGGCCTTGGGCAGTTTGGTTTAGATTTTTAAGGTTGTTAATTCTCGCGTGTGTCGTTTGCAAAGTTAACTCGTTACGCTGGCCATCATAACTCGTTGCGTTCGCTTATGACGCGTGTGTCATTCGGATGACACTGCAAGTCTGCGTTTAAGCGAGAGGAGAGCAAACCGCGGATTTGCTATCCCGAGCGTAAGCAG
>CACXUA010000068.1 GCA_902770725.1 uncultured Bacteroidales bacterium
GGCTCGATGCGGCTATTCAAGGAGCCGAGTTCCTCAAGAAGTACGGCCACGACGGCAACCTCAACTGGTACTTCTCACTTGACCGCGAAGGCCGTCCGCTCGTGGAACCTTACAACATCTTCTCGTACACCTTCGCCGTGATTGCCTTCGGACAGCTCTACAAGGCGACTGGCATTCAGGAATATGCCGAGATAGCCAAGAAGACGTTCGACATCGTGCTCTCGAAGCGGAACAATCCCAAAGGCAAGTGGAGCAAGGCGGCACAGGGCGCTCGTGCTTTGAAGGATTTTGCCCTGCCCATGATTCTCTGTAATGTTGCTCTGGAGATTGAGGATTTGTTGGAACCTAAGTTCCTTCAAGAGACCATCGATATCTGTCTGCACGAAGTTTTGGACGTCTTCTATCGTCCTGAGCTAGATCTTGTTGTGGAGCATGTGAGCAAGGATGGAAAACTGGTTGATTGCCACGAAGGGCGCCTCCTGAACCCCGGCCACGCCATCGAAGCCATGTGGTTCATCATGGACCTCGGCAAGCGGCTCGGTCGTCAGGACCTCATCGACAAAGCCGTACATATTGCCCTTCGCGAGGCTGAATACGGCTGGGACAAGCAGTACGGCGGCATCTTTTACTTTATGGACCGTCTCGGCAGACCTTTGCAGCAACTCGAGTGGGACCAGAAGCTTTGGTGGGTCCACATTGAGACGCTCATCACCATGATTAAGGGCTACGAGCTGACGGGCAAGCAGGAATGCCTGGACTGGTTCATGAAGGTTCACGAATACGTATGGAGCCACTTCATGGACCCAGAATATCCCGAGTGGTTCGGCTACCTGAATCGCAGAGGTGAAGTACTCTTGACGCTTAAAGGCGGCAAGTGGAAAGGCTGTTTCCATGTTCCGAGAGGCTTGATGCAAGTTTATCAGACGCTCGAAAGAATAGCAGAGAAAGAGAGCATCAAGAAATAGACACACGTGACGTATGCGAACATCACACGTGAAGTTTGCTAACGACACACGTGAAGTTTGCCAACGACACACGTGAAGTTTGCTAACGATACACGTGAAGTTTGCCAACGACACACGTGAAGTGTTTAAGAGCTACTTTACAGGATATGAAATCCCCCTCCCGAAATCATCGAGAGGGGGACTTGTATTTTATGAAGGCTTCTATCGCAGTGGGATTGGAGATTATTTCTTTATGCCCTTATAGGCAAGATAAAGTACGACTGCAGCACCAAGGAAAAGCATTGCGATCTTAAGCTCGCCACTGTACTGTGCAACCTTCTCTTCGAGTTGACCGCTATAATAATGGCCGATGTACCAGCCCATGCCGGCAAGAATGGAGTTCCACAGGCCTGCGCCAAGCGTGGTGTATAGCACGAAACGGCCCAGGCTCATTCTGGCCAAGCCTGCAGGAATCGAGATGAGCTGCCTGACTGCTGGCACCAGACGGCCAAAGAAGGTGCCTACAGCTCCGTGTTCGTCGAAGTAACGTTCCGCATTCTCCACTTTCTCTCTGTCAATCAGACACATATGCCCTACCCTGCTCTCAGCAAAATGATACACGAGAGGTCGACCCAAATAGCGAGCCAGACCATAGTTCACCAAAGCTCCGATGATGGCTCCAATAGTGGCACAAACGACCACGAGGAACACGTTCAATTCGCCTGTGGTAGCGGCTTTGTAGGCTGCTGGCGGTACTACTACTTCACTTGGAAATGGAATGAAACTGCTCTCGATTGCCATCAGAAGGGTGATGACCCAGTAGTTCAAGTGCTCGAGGCACCATGCTATGAAGGGAATGCTTTGCATTTAGAGGTTAGAAGTAATTGGTAAGAGTTTAGGGTTAAGGGTAAAGTGGAAGTCGAAGCAGTCGTTTCTTGTCGATATGTGTGTCTGATTTGAATAGGATGCTGCGTCTGCAAAGGATGATGGATGAGGTGGAATTGAAGATGGAGAAGGCGCGACGGAAGAGTTTGCCGAACCAATAGAATCGCTTCTTTCGGCTTGTCATGCCAATCACCACATCAACCTCATCGCCACAGCATTTCGAGAGTTGTCGCAACCAGTCTTCGCTCGGAAGATTCACATCGACAGGCAGGATGGCAAGCCACTCGAAGTTGGCAGCCTTGGCACCAAGTGTGAGTGCAAGTCGCTGAATATCAAGGCCTCTTGAACTTGCAGGACAGAAGGTGTGGCTGAGGTAGGAGTACTGAGCCTCCATGTCTTCGAGCCACTCCTCAAGGTCTTTGTCGTGCATCTTATCGACCACAATCACCTCGTAATCGCCTCCATATCGGAGGGAAAGAAGACTGGGCAGAAGCTGCCTGAGCTGTTGCTGCTGCTCCCCACAAGTGACGATGATGCTAACGCTCTGCGAGTTCATAGTTCATAGTCCATAGTTCATAGTTAGATCTCCGCTGTTGTATAGGCTTGGGGCAACTCGCGACAGTTGTATTGACTGGCCATCGTTTCGCCATAAGCACCAGCCGAACGAATGGCAAGAAGGTCGCCTCGACGGGTCTCTGGAAGCAGGAAATCCTTTGCAAATGTGTCGCTGCTTTCGCAGATGGGACCGACGATGTCGTACTTGACTGCAGTTTGTTGTCCGTCGTCTGTTGTCTGTTGTCCGACGGAAAGGTTCTGAATGTGATGCTTGGCGCCATAAAGTGCTGGGCGCATCAGGTCGGTCATTCCTGCATCTACGATAACGAACTGCTTTTGCTTGGCTTGTTTGATATAGAGACATCGCGTGATGAGCGAGCCACACTGCCCTACCACAGCCCTTCCAAGTTCGAAGTGAAGACGTTGGCCTGGACGCAGTTTCAAGTGCTTGGCATAGGTCTCGAAGTAGGACTTGAAGTCAGGAATCGGGTTCTCATCTGGGTTATCGTAGTCGATACCCAAGCCGCCACCAACATTGATGTTGTGAACTTCCGTAATGTCTGCCGCCTCGAGCTCATCCTGCAGCTCATTAATGCGATAGCAAAGTGCTTCGAAGTCGTCCATCTGCAGGATTTGGCTGCCAATATGGAAATGCAGTCCCACGAAACGAACGCTTGGCAAACCTTTGGCAACTTGAATGACGTGAAGCATGTCTTCCTTGGCTATGCCGAACTTGTTCTCAGCAAGACCCGTTGTGATATGCGAATGTGTATGGGCTCCAACATCAGGATTGATGCGAAAGCTGACGTTCGCAATCTTGTTCATTCGCGTGGCTATCTCTGCGATTACCTCAAGCTCAGGAATGCTTTCGACATTGAAATACTGGATGCCAGCCTCAAGGGCCAGCTCGATTTCCCAGTCCGCTTTGCCCACTCCTGCGAAGACAATCTCGCCAGCAGGAAAGCCATTTTCAAGGCAAGTCCGTATCTCGCCACCACTCACACAATCGGCTCCAAAGCCAGCTTGCTGTATCTGGCGGAGCACCTTGGGATTGGCACAAGCTTTCACAGCATAGTGAAGATGCCAACCCTCGTGCTTGTCTGTCTCGCATTTGATTGCTGAAAGCGTCTCGGCAAGCAAGTCGGTATCGTAATAATAGAAGGGCGTCTTGAGCGACTCGAAGCGCTCCTTCTGGTCCTGTAACAATCTTTTTGTCATGTTCTTATGAGAAGAGAGTGTCGCTGAGTGCTTGAAGCGTACGTTTCTTGTCGGCAGCCTTCACCACGAACGAAATGTTGTGAGGCGAACCACCATAGCTTATCATGCGGACAGGAATGTCTTTCAAGGCTTGACAAGCAATTGTCTCGAAGCCGACATTGTCGGTAGCGAGGTCACCTACGACACAGATGATGCACATATCTTCCTCGACGGCAACGGTGCCATACTTCTTCAACTCGTTCACGATATCCTCGAGATGATGGCGATTGTCTATCGTCACGCTGACGCCCACCTCACTCGTGCAGACCATATCGATACTGGTCTTGTATGTTTCGAATATCTCGAAGACCTTACGGAGGAAACCATAAGCAAGGAGCATTCGGCTGCTGTTTATCTGGATGCAGATGTTACCATCGCGAGCTGCAACTGCCTTAATGACACCACGTTGGAAGTCGTTATTGATGATAGTACCAGGAGCTTGAGGGTCCATCGTGTTCTTCAGTCGAACAGGAACACGTGCGAACTTAGCTGGCTGAATGCAGGTGGGATGCAATATCTTCGCGCCAAAGTAAGCAAGCTCAGCAGCCTCTTCGAAGTACAACTGACGCACAGGCTCCGTATGTTCCACGAAGCGTGGGTCATTGTTGTGCATGCCGTCGATGTCCGTCCAAATCTGAATCTCCTCAGCCTGAACAGCAGCACCAACGAGGCAGGCAGTATAGTCGCTACCGCCACGCAGCAGATTGTCTATCTCGCCATAAGCGTTACGGCAGATGAAGCCTTGTGTCATGTAGATCTGATAGTCGGGATGAGCCTCGAGCACCTTCATCACCTTATCCTTGATATAGTTCATGTCGGGCTCGCCATTCTTGTCTGTGCGGATGATGTCGAGTGCATTGATGAGCAAGGTCTTGACCCCACATTCCTCAAGATAGTTGGCTACCATGTTGGTGCTTATAATCTCGCCTTGAGCCAAGATGACTTTCTCTTCGAAACTTGTGAAGTGAACCTTCGTGAAGGAACGCAGATAATCGAACTCATCATGCAGGAACCTCATCGTCTTTTGCTTGACTTCATCCGTACGATAGAGCTTATCAATATGCCCTGCATACGTCTGCTCAAGCTGATTTATGATGGTGTTCGCACCTTCGGGATTCTTCTTGTAGAGGTAATCAGAGATTTCGACGAGGGTGTTTGTCGTGCCAGACATAGCAGAGAGGACAATGAACTTGGTCTGCCCGTCTTCTGTTACGAGTTTTGAAACGTCTTGCATTCTCTGTGGCGACCCAACGGAAGTGCCACCAAACTTCAGTACTTTCATATCTTATTCTTTATTATCAGTTACAAGTTTTTGGTCCTCACAACGATAGACAGTTCCTGGGAAGTACTCAGGCCACTGCATATTGTGGGTTGAGAGGATGATAGCGGTATGATTCTGACGACGTATCTCGTCGAGAAGTGCCAAGATGAGTTCGCCATTCTCTGCATCGAGATTGCCTGTCGGCTCGTCTGCAAGGATGACTTTAGGGTTGTTCAGGATGGCACGGGCAATACAGATACGCTGTTGTTCACCACCAGAAAGCTCGTAGATGAACTTGTCCTTTTTGTCGGCAAGCTTCACCATCTCGAGCACTTCGACGATTCGACTCTCGCGTTCTGCTTTTTTCTTCCAGCCAGTAGAACGCAGGACAAAGTCGAGATTACGATGCACAGTACGGTCTCGAAGCAGTTGGAAGTCCTGGAAGACGATGCCCATCTGCTTCCTGAGGGCAGGCTGATGCTTTGTCTTGAAGCGTCCCATGTTGAAGCCAAGCACTTCTGCCTTGCCACCTTCGACAGGCAACTCGCCATAGATAGTCTTGAGGAGCGACGACTTGCCGCTGCCAACAGGACCAGTCAGGTACACCATCTCGCCTTCTTCGACGCTGAAGTTCACTTTCTCGAGGACAAGTTGGTCGTCCTGATAGATATCGACATCAGTATAATTCAGTATCACCTTGATTAATTTAACGATTTGACGATTTACTATTTACGATTTTGCTCTCCCCCAAAGGAGGAAGTTAGAGAGGGGCTTTTAATGCTTCTTCCAGCCTGGATTGTGACGCTCCATCAGTTCCCGTGCCATGTCTTCTATACGGAGGCCCTTGCTTGTCAGGAGCACGATGAGGTGGTAGAGCATGTCTGAACCTTCGTAAATGAGGCGCTCGTTAGAGCCGTTCGTGGCTTCGATGACGAGTTCCAGAGCTTCCTCTCCCACCTTCTGAGCCATACGATTCAAGCCATCCTTGAAGAGCGAAGTTGTGTAACTGCCTTCAGGCATCTCTTCGTGACGCTTCTCGATGAAGTCGCTAAGCTCGGACAGGAAGAGCAGCGGATTGGGCTTATTCTCCTCGCCCCAACAGGTATCGGTGCCTTTGTGGCAAGTCGGACCATCTGGTGTGGCCTGAATGAGCAGAGTGTCATTGTCGCAATCGACCTTGATATCGACCAGATGCAGGTAGTTGCCGCTCGTCTCGCCCTTAGTCCAAAGGCACTGACGTGAACGGCTAAAGAAGGTTACAAGCCCAGTTTCCTGAGTCTTCTTGAGTGCTTCCTCGTTCATATAGCCGAGCATGAGCACCACTTTTGTTGTGGCATCCTGTATGATGGCAGGCACTAAACCGCCACACTTATTGAAATCTATGTTCATATTCTGACGTTTATGTTTTCTTTCTTAAGGTATTCCTTGAGTTCCGGAATGCTTATCTGTCCGAAGTGGAACACGCTTGCTGCCAGAGCAGCATCGGCTTTCCCTTCTGCAAAGACATCG
This sequence comes from uncultured Bacteroidales bacterium, assembly GCA_902770725.1. Classification (GTDB taxonomy): domain Bacteria; phylum Bacteroidota; class Bacteroidia; order Bacteroidales; family Bacteroidaceae; genus Physcousia. The sequence goes on from CACXUA010000068.1 coordinate 6,412, forward strand.
CGGAAGTCCTCCATCTTGCCTGCCCCACCACTCGCAATGACGGGAATGCTCAGTTCCGAAGCGAGTCGTGCAAGTGCTTCACAAGCAAAGCCTTGCTTCACGCCATCGTGATTCATGCTGGTAAATAGGATTTCGCCTGCTCCCCTATCGTTCACTTCCTTGGCCCATTCGAAGAGATCCCTGTCGGTTGGGATGCGTCCTCCATTCAGGAAACACGTCCATGTTCCGTCTTTTAGCTGAGCATCAATGGCGACAACGCAAACCTGACTGCCGAAGTGACGAACAATCTCATTGATAAGCTCAGGCCTGCGAAGGGCAGCACTATTGATGCTTATTTTGTCGGCACCAGCCGAAAGCATCCTTTCAACATCTCGAAGCTCGCTGATTCCTCCGCCTACAGTAAACGGTATGTCTATCTCGGCAGCCACTTTCTGCACCATATCCGTGAAGGTTTTGCGACCTTCGTGGCTGGCAGTAATATCGAGGAAGACCAGTTCGTCTGCTCCTTGCTGACTATAGATCTTGCCAAGTTCCACAGGATCTCCTGCCTGCCTGAGTTGCAGGAAGTTCGTGCCTTTGACGGTCTGGCCGTCTTTGACATCGAGACAAGGTATGATGCGCTTAGCTAACACCGATTTTATTTACGATTTTACGATTTACTATTTACGATTTATCTTTCCTTGAGCAGGGATTTCAGGTCAATCTTTCCTTCGTAGAAGGCTTTTCCGAAGACGACGGCAGGGATGCCTGCCTGGTCAAGCGCTACGATATCTTCCGTGCTTCCTACGCCTCCGCTGGCAATCAGATGGCAGTTCGGATAGCGACGCATGATGCTCTGATAGAGCTCTATGGCTGGTCCTGCAAGCGTTCCGTCTCGGCTAATCTCCGTACAGAGCACATTCTTCGTGCCAGCCGACATATAGCGAGAGAGGAAGTCCTCGAGCAAGACATCCGAATCTTCCTTCCATCCGTTGATGGAGACTTTGCCGTCTCTGACATCAGCACCAAGGATGAGATGGTCTGCACCATATTTATCGAGCCAACCCAAATAGCGTTCTGGGTCTGTAATGGCGATGCTTCCAGCCGTCACCATAGCAGCTCCTGCATCGAAAGCCTTCTCCAGGTCGTCGTCGCTCTTCACGCCTCCGCCAAAGTCCACGATGAGGTTGGTATGAGTCGTGATGGCTTTAAGGGCAGCGAGGTTGACGACATGCTTGCTCTTGGCACCATCCAAATCGACGACATGAAGCCTTCTCATGCCAAGTTCCTGGAACTGCTGAGCCATTTCGAGCGGGTCGCCATAGACCTTCTTCGTGTCGTAGTCGCCTTTAGTCAAGCGTACGCACTTGCCTTCGATGATATCTATTGCTGGTATTAACTCTATCATCTCACATTTACCATTTAGCCATTTACCATTTACTGTTCAGGTCGATGTCCAAAAAGTTCTTTAATATCTGTTGCCCTACTCTGCCACTCTTTTCCGGATGGAACTGTGTGGCAAAGAAGTTGTCCTTCTGCATGGCTGAGCTGAAAGGATGGATGTATTCTGTTATGGCAGCCGTTTCTTTGCAGACAGGCACATAGAAGCTGTGAACGAAATAGACAAACTCGCCATCTAGACCCTCAAAGAGGGTTGATTTTGAATCTTGAATTTGACAATTTTGAATTGAGTTCCACCCCATATGCGGAATCTTATCTTCGTGCTTGAGGGGCACAAAGCGCTTCACTTCTGCGTCGAAGATGCCCAGGCAATCCACATCGCCCTCTTCCGAGTGGCGACACATCAGTTGCTGACCGATGCAGATGCCAAGGACGGGCTGCGTCAGGGAACGTATCACTTCGTCCAGCCCTCGCTCGCGAAGGTAGAACATAGCGTTGCTGGCCTCGCCCTGACCAGGGAAGATGACCCTGTCGGCATTCCTCAGTTCCTTGGGGGAATCCGTCAACAAGGGCTCCACACCTATCCTCTGCAAGGCATGAACCACCGAGAAGATGTTACCTGCATTATACTTTACGACTGCTACCTTCATATGCGTGCCTGCGCGATATTTTGCCCGCAAAGGTACACATTTTATATTTAAATAGGAAACAAAAGCAGGAAAAGGATGTTTAAATGAGGGAATTTTCATATATTTGTACCACCAAGACGAGGAATAACAACAAGAAAAAGTGCAGATATGCAAGAAAACACCAAATCAAGACTGACCTCTTTCGCACGCTTTTGGCCCGTTTCAGCCATATTTTTTCTGACATTTTGCACAGGAAGATACCGTCCATCCATCAACTGCGACGAAGAGAGTGTCGATACAACCGAGATTGACCTCACCTTCTCCATCAACCACGAGAGCAAAGAACCTAACATCTCCGACTTCGTGACTGCCATCCTGAAGCTTTTGTGTCGGATTAAACACCACCACAAATTGCACGAATTATATTTCGACTCTTTAATCCGTTGTTGAATAAAAAGTTTCGTGTTTTTCGTTTCTTTCGATGTAAACAAACATAGAACATCTAAAAACTCTAAAATAATAAATCCGTTTAATCCGTCTAATCCGTTGTTAAGTAAATAGTTTCGTGTCTTTCGTGTCTTTCGATGTAAAACAAACATAGAACATCTAAAAACTCTAAAGACTCTAAAATAATATATCTGTTCAATCCGTTGTTAAGTAAAAAGTTTAGTGTTTTTCGTGTTTTTCGATGTAATAAAACCCTTATTCGTGTAAATTAGTGTAATTCGTGGTCAAACTTAACGTCCCATCTTCGCCAATTTAACGTGCCATCTTTGCCAATTTAGCGTGCCTCGTTTGCCCTTGTCTGCAGCCCAGGAGTTCTCCTCGCAATTAAATCTCTGAGCGTCAGCTCCTTACAGAGAGTTTGCATGACGAGGTGGCGT
>CACXUA010000069.1 GCA_902770725.1 uncultured Bacteroidales bacterium
GGACAGGGCGACGACTATACCATCTTTATGACCGAGGGCTGTATCTCGGAATATGTGCATAGGAAGCCACTCCTCGCCTCCTACAAACGCAGCATAATCTTGTCGGCACTCATCATGTTTATTGGCATCGGCACACTCATTTTCGCCCGTCATCCTGCCCTGCATTCGTTGGCGGAGGTCACCATCATCGGCATGTTCTCTGTCGTGCTGATGGCTTACCTCGTTCCGCCCTTGCTCTTCAAATGGATGATGAAACAATTTCCAAAACGATTTGAAAACCTATAAAATATGAAAGAACGTATCATTGAACTCTTGACGGGAGCACTTCCGATGGTCAATCTCGAGTCGGACTTCCTGTTCAGCGAACTCGATTCCTTAGGCGTGACAACCATCCTGATGCTCCTTTCCGAGGAATACGGCATCGAGCTGGAGGCAAAAGACGCAACCCCCAAGAACCTCAAGACCATCGATTCCATCGTTAGAATGGTAGAGGAAAAGTTAGAGGGAAAAGCTTAGTGGAAAAACATGGCACGCCATGTTGGCAAACTTAACGTGCCATCTTTACAAACTTAACGTGCCATCTTTGCAAACTTAACGTGCCGTGTTGACAAACATCGGCAAGGGTGTAAAACCGCAGAACATTAGAAAAGAAGAATCAGGGAACATATAAACTGATAATGAGATGTTTACATTGGAGGAACACATAGAGCATTTTGCCAAACTGACGCCAGACAAAGCGGCTGTCATTACAGGCGATGAGACGCTTTCCTACTCGTCTCTTTGGAAACGAATTCAAGAGAAAGCGAGCCTTTTGAAAGGGAATGGCCTCTCAGAAGGGAAACCTCATGTCTTCATATCCAAGCAAGATGTCGATTTCGTCGTAACCTATTGTGCCGTACATCATCTGGGAGGCGTCTGCGTTCCCCTCGAAAGTTCAACTCCCAAAGAGCGTCAACAGCAAATCCTCGACGAGCTAAATAGTCAAGATACATTAACCTCCACCAACGGACTACACCACAGGCACAACAGGCAAGGCAAAGGGCGTGATGATATCCACAGAAGCATGGAATGCGAATGCCGAAAACCTTATCGACAGGCTGGGATTCACCTCCGATCTGCTCTTCATCGTTTGCGGTCCGCTCAACCATCTTGGCAGCCTCTCCAAGATATATCCCACGCTCATGACAGGCGCTACATTATATATTATGGAGAGCCTGAAGAACCTCAACGCTTTCTTCTCAGTCTTCGAACTGCCTTTCACGAAGTTTGCCACCTTCCTCGTTCCCTCCAGCATCAGGATGCTCCTGCAGGTTGCCTCAAAGAACTTGGCAGCCGTAGCCAGCAAGATTGACTTCATCGAAACGGGAGCCGCCGCCATCACTCAAAGCGACATGGAGGCGCTCTGCAAGGTCCTGCCCCACTCTCGCCTTTTCAACACCTACGCATCGACTGAGACGGGCATCGTTTGTAGCTACGAATATAGCAAGTATGGCTGCGTGCCTGGCCTTTTGGGAAAGCCGATGAAACATTCTTCGGTTCGTATTGACGACCAGGGAAGAGTGATTTGTTCGGGCAAGACCATCATGTCGGGTTACGTCGGAGCACCCGAACTGGCGGCACAAGTCCTGATAAATGGGGAGATTCATACTTCCGACGTCGGTTCTCTCGATGCCGACGGTATGCTGCACTTGCAGGGAAGGCAGGACGATGTCATCAATGTGGGGGGCTACAAAGTGAATCCATCCGAGGTGGAAGAAGCGGTAAGCGGCCTCGGCCTCATCGCCGATTGCATTTGCATTCCTGCCCAACATATCCTTCTCGGCATAGTGCCCAAGCTCCTTTATGTACCCAAACAAGGCAAAGAAGTAAAGCCAAAAGACATTGCTGAGTTTCTTAAAAGCCGCCTCGAGAACTACAAAATTCCTCTACTCTACGAGGCTGTCGATGCCATCAAGCACACCTACAATGGCAAGCTCGACCGCAAAGCATATAAATAAAGAAGAGGAACCGACATCATTGTCAGTTCCTCTTTTGTTGGTGCCCAGAACAGGAATCGAACCTGCACGCCTCGCGGCACGCGCACCTGAAACGCGCGCGTCTACCATTCCGCCACCTGGGCAAAACAGAAAAACGAGTCTCGATGCTAAATCACCTTGAGTCTCGTTTTGAGCGGAAAACGAGACTCGGATGTTGAAACACCTTGAGCCTCGTTTGCTCTCCGAGCGGAAAACGAGACTCGAACTCGCGACCCCAACCTTGGCAAGGTTGTGCTCTACCAACTGAGCTATTTCCGCCTGACACAGAGTGAAGAGGAGGAGACTCGAACTCCCACGCCTCGCGGCACTACCACCTCAAAGTAGCGCGTCTACCAATTCCGCCACCTCTCCAAACTAATGTGTTCTTTCCAATAATTTTGGCTTCTTTTCAAGGTTGCCAAGAACGCCTTTCCTCTGAAATGCGGTTGCAAAGGTACAGCTTTTTTTGAAACCTGCAAAACTTTCCGACACTTTTTTCCGCTTTTCCCACATTTTTCTTCTTTTCCGCAAAAAGTCTGTTTGTCTTGATGTTTAACTTTGCCATAATTTCGTCGAAGGCTGGCATACACGAAAACCCTGTAGTGAAAGAACAGAGATTAAGCTATTCCCTATTATTGTCATCCTCTATTATTTGTTATCGTCGAGTAATGTTATTAGCTCGTTTTTCATCAATCAATTAGTGTTAAAATTCTTATTGCATCCTTGTTTTTCGTTAACTTTTCACGGTATCATGCTATTTATTACACTACGATGTGGCTATTATTCGGTAAATATTGCTACTTTTACAAGCGAAACAACAATTGTAGTAACCTTTCTAAACACACAATTCTACATGAACAACAGGTTTAAGTACATTGGCGAGGCTTTGATTCTCGCCATCGGTCTCTTCCTGGCAGGAGGAGCCATCAGTAAAGGTATCGTGAAGTTCAAGGAAATGGACCGCACCGTAACAGCCAAAGGTCTCTCGGAAAAAGAAGTGAAGGCGAACAAGGCAACTTGGCCGCTCAAGTTCAAGGAACTGGGCAACGACCCGTCGGAAATCTACGATTGCATCGAGAAGGATACTCGCATCGTTGTGGAGTTCCTGAAGAAGAACGGCATTCAGGAAGACGAGATATCGCTTGCACCGCCAGTTATGGTTGACCAACAAGCCAACATGAGCTATTCGAGCGAGACGGTTCGCTACCGTTACAAAGCAAATTGCGTGGTGACCGTAGTGAGCAAGAACGTGGACCTCGTGCGCAAGCTAGTCAGCAAACAAGCCAGCCTGATGCGTGAAGGCGTCACCATCGTCGGCAATGAGTACGGCGAGGATTCTCCCGTAAGCTATGAGTTTACAGGCCTCAACGAGATTAAACCCGAGATGATTGCCGAAGCCACAAAGAATGCGCGCAAAACTGCGGAACAGTTCGCCAAGGATTCCGACAGCGAACTCGGCAAGATTCGCACTGCCGACCAAGGACAGTTCAGCATCGACGACCGCGACCAGAACACGCCTTGGATCAAGAACGTACGCGTCGTTACAACCGTCGTCTATTACCTGAAGGACTGAATCCGATTAGAGATTAAAGATTAATGATTAAAGCAAAGGCCTGCCGCAATGAAGTGGCAGGCCTTTGTTCGTTTACTCCTATTTCTTAATTATCTTTTTGCCGTCTTTGATGTAAATGCCACGAGGCAATTTACCATTTACGATTTGCTGACCGGCAAGGTTATAGATAAATCCGTTGTCTGTTGTCCGTTGTCCGTCGTCAATCTCGTCCACGCCTGTAATAAAGTCTTGAGTTGTTTGATTGTCGGGACCGATGACTACCCAATCGCCTTGTACCTTTGTGCCGTCGGCATTATAAACATAGTAATTGCCGATATAAGCATCAACAGGATAGCGCAAAGCAATGCCTTCGCCCAAAATCGGTGCATTTTCATAAGTGATAGGTTCATTCTTACCGTAAACAGCAAACACGCCTCCGTCCTTGATTTCTATGCGTGCTCCGTCTTCATCATATAAGCCGTAATCTGTATCACTCTTTGCTATTACTGTTGTGTTGTCTTTTATTGTCAGATTGGTAACAGCCCAGGTTCTAATAGCATGATAATCCGATGAATATATCTTAAGTGTGCCTCCACCAACGATATAAGTATTGGTTGCAACGTCAAGTTCAAGAGCGATATGATTCTTCTTTATTATAGAACAATCGCCAATGACTTTGATGATGGTAAGACCCGCCTGCCCTGTATCGTGATTATGCAAGCCATAGCCAGTTCCATTCCACTCGAGCGTGGCATCGTTGAGCACAAGCGTCGGTGCACCTGATGCGCTCATTTCGATGAAAGCATTTCCACTCACCAATCCAGGCACATCATACATGTCGAGCGTAGTCATTTCCTTGCCATCGATGCTGAAGCCAAAATCTCTCTCGGTGTAGTAGTCGACTAATTCCCAAATCAGCTCATCTGTTTTCTGAGTGTCCCAACCGATGATTACCCAGTCGTTCTTCACTTCATTTCCGGCGGCATCATATACGTAGTTATTACCCAGCTGGCCGCCAACAGGATAGCGCACGTCGGTGTAGCTGTCAAAATGTACTGGTCTGTCGCTGTTAAATGAGATTGGATTGAATTGTCCGGCTCCGTAGGCAGCAAACAAGCCTCCGCCCTCGATGGTGAACCAGTCCCCATAATAGTCCATGCCGCTGTCCACATAGCCGTAATAGTCGCTGCTGTGTGCTATGAGCGTTGTGTTGCTTCCCAGGGTGAAGATGACATTGTCCCATGTCTCGATGGCTGCCCATTTAGAATTTATTCTTAGTGTTCCGCCGCCAGTGATGGTTGTATATCTTCCGGAAAGGTCGAGGCCTGTATGGTCAGGAGCGTTGATTACGCAGTTGCCCACGACCTTGATGGTAAGATTCGTGCCTGAATGAACCTGCAAAGCTGCGTCGGCATCGTTCCAGTCGAGTGTGGCGTTGTTGAGCACAAGGGCCAGCTCGCCTGATGCGTCTGTCGTGATGTAGGCATTTCCGCTCAGGACGCCGGGCACGTTGTTCATGTCCGCAAATGTCATCTCCTTGCCGTTGATGCTGAGGCCGAGAGGCTTTGCCTGGATGACGACATCGCCGTAGTAGGCATTTGTGCCATCCACGGTAATAGCACTTAAGCTGGGCTTGTAGTAACCGCCTGCGGGCTCGGAGATGCATAGATTACTGCCAAGGTTCACTTCTTTAAATTTATGAAAAGCAAGAGCATTTCCCGGATGAATTCTAAGACAAGTGCTATTGCCTTCCACATTGAGCGTATTATAATAATGTTTGGAAAAGATAGATATGTGATCATTTGTAGTAAGGTCAATTTGCGGACCATTGATGGTGGATTCATTGCCTTGTCCATCTAGAAGAATGCTACTGTCGTCTGTCACAGTCGCATTGAGGCTGCCATTGCCTATAAGGTTGATGGACTTCGATGAGTAGATGGTACACCTATTGGTATTGAAAGTGCTTGCGCCGACGAAGTTGACGTTGAGGCCATCTATTTCGTTTTCGATGCCATAGGCCACATCTTCGAGCGTGGCATTGCTGACGGTAAGCGTCTTTGTGGAGGCGTTGTACTTGAAGTGTCCGCCGTCGTCCAGGATGTCGGAGGCATTGGCAGAATTCACCTGCGTCCCAGCCACCTTCAGGCCATACACTGTAATGCCTGTGAAGACCATCTTTGTCTTTACATATTCGTCATTGAGGATAAAATTGCCGTATTTGTAGTTCTTCATATACTCAACGCCTTCCGGTTCAGTGATGATGCAGCTTTCGAGTATTGAATTGCCACCGTCAACTGCTTGCTCTTCGAAGCTAGTCGTCTCCCTGAAATTGCTGTTGCAGGGAACCAAAGTGATTGTCTTCCCGAACGAAGGATTGAACGTGACTATGCCTTGGCTATAGCCATTGTTATCTTTATATAATTCAATGGCACTTTCCACTCCACCAATTATTATGTCATCCTTCAACGTCAGCTTGCATTCGAAGCTGACGAAAATACCGTCCTCGGTTCCTGCTACAAGAATGTTATTCAGTGTCACATAATCATTACAACTTAACCCTCTCTGAGCATAGACATAATGTCCGTTGCCTTCTATGGTGATTGGCTTACTAACCAAAATTCCAATCCAGTCTTTCAAATAATTACGTAGTTGCGAATTATATCCTGTCTTGGCACGTATGTCCATCTCAAGGGTCAAGGTCTTTGTAGATTCATCGTATGTGTAGTAGTCCTCAATGCCGTACGACGGATTGCTTGTGTCTTCGTTTATCGACCAGCCTTTCGTGAGGGCAATGCCTTTAAGCCGTACACCAAGATAATCCTCGCTGCGGATAATCATGACAGACTTCGCTTTGGATGTGTGAACTCTAAAAATATCTACACCTACTTCAGTTTGAGAATAGCCTTCGCCGACAGAGCCATAATAGTTATACCACGGATCTCTAAATAAACACCCCTGTAGGTTTAGATGTCCTACAGGATCGTGAAAGGTGCCGAAGTAGGCCTCATCGTTTTGGATAGCACAGTCGTCACCTTGCGCATAGACTCTGGAATTGATGATGGTGACTTCTGTGCCTTTGGTGTGCAAGGCACGCCAGCGTTCTGACGTCATTTTCAGCTTTCCAAAATCCCTGATGGTCAGCTTTGTCTCGTTAGGACAGTAGATACATTGCGCATCGTCGTCATATCTTGCCTTAAGATTCACCTCTTCTTCCGAGCCAATTATCTCCGTGTCTTGGTCGAGACGGAACACGCAATAGTCGCTCCAGAGCGTAGCCCAACCGGTGAAGACAATCTTCAGGCCCGGGACACCCTTGTTGTAGAGGATACGCCTGTCGTCGCGCACTACGGCTTGGACATTGTTGAACGTCACAGTCTTTGTCGCTGCGTCGTAAGAGACGGTACCATTCAAGATGGCACCGACAGGGGTGTTACCCGAGATGTAACCAACAATGTTGTTAGTGGTGTTGTAAGTCCAGTTAGAAGTGCTTGGCACTTCTTTTCCGAAGAGGAAGAGGCCACTGTCGGCCCACGCGTTTGTTACTCCCAGAAGCATTGCCAGAAGCAAATTGATAAGTAGATTTCTTTTCATGACTTTTGAATTTATTGGTTTATTAGATTTTGGTATGTGATTCTATCTCGAGACCTCTTTGATTAAGACAACAAAAAACGTGGACTTGACTGCGTCGAGCCTGCTCACGCTCGGGATAATTGGAACATATTCCATTCTCTTCTCGCTTAATCGCAGACTTCATTCGTCTACGCTTTCTGATGGTATTGGGGATAACCTTTTGCCGCATCTACGAGTAAAAGCCCATGCCAAACGACGTGAGCATTAGTCTTTTACTCTTGCGGCTTTCTTCTAAATTCCCCAATTCGTCAGAAAGCAATATTCAAGCTAACGCTTCTTTGTCTATTATGTCTTTACTTACTTAATCCATTGAATGTTGAAGATTGAAGATTGAAAAATGGGATGCTTATTGTAGTTATTAATTGTCATCTGTGATGTTGAAGCCGATGGGGCGGCGAGGCCTCTTAGGCCCTGTCTGCAAGGCTGCTAAGGTCTGGTTGATGAGCTCCAACTGCATGCGTGTGTCTTCGTTGATGTCGTTCTGGCCTGCAAGAATATCTTCTATGTCGAGCTTCAGTTCCTCGAAGTCCTTGCGCAACTGGGCCACATCGGCAGTTGTGCTGGGTAATGCCGCAGCCATCCGACGCATAGCCACAAAGGCCCGCATGATAGATATGTTGACATCAATAGCAATGTCACTATTAAGGATGCCAGAAAGCATGGCAAGTCCTTGCTCTGTGAAAGCGTATGGTAACTTGCGAGTGCCACCCCAACTTGAAGTTCCATTTTGGAATATCAAGTCACTCTTTAACTTCTCAAACTCATCTCTTGTCAACTGAAACATGAAGTCGGGTGGAAACCTCCGAATATTTCTTTTAACTGCTTTGTTCAGATTGCCGGTCTTCACCTGATACAACTCAGCCAAGTCATGGTCAATCATCACACGCTGGCCGCGTATCTCGTAAATCTTGTTTTGTATGGTTTGAACCTCGTTCATACGAACATAACTGACATTCTGCCTGCAAAGATACAAATTATATTTCAAACTTCAAAAGCTTTAGCTTAAAATTGTTCTTGCAGAATAATTTCGAAGAAATTAAAAACACTCGTCACTCGTCACCAAGGGGTCTTAATTGACTGAGTGATAGCGAACTACATGGGTGATGAGTTGGTGATGAGTCGTCAGACACTCGTCACCTCGTTACAAGACTAATAATCAACCAATTAAAGACAAAATATGATGAGTGATGAATATTTCGCAAAACTGCATAAAAACGATTTGTGCATGTGCGCTTGTGCATCCTAATATATATAATAAGGATGCACATCGCACAGCTCATTTACACATGATATTTGCAAACCATCCACAGGTAAATCGTCAACAACCTTAAGGTAATTCCCAAACGACACACAGTTAAACTCCAAACGTGGCACGTTAAGTTGGGCAAGATGGCACGTTAAGTTTGCAATCTATCCACGTTACGTTTGGCGATGCTCCATTGCTCGTCTTTTTTCCTAACAAAATGACGGAAATGATAATTTCTTTGAAAAAAAATGATGAAAATATTTTGCAGAATGAAATAAAAGCGTAACTTTGCACCAACAAACAGAAAAAAGTACAAACATGATGACAATTAACAATTGGTGGTGGCGTGATTCGAGATTAGTATAGTCGCGAAGCACGAAGCCGTTGTATATTGTCAAAAACATAAGAAAGAGGCTCGTCGATAGCGACGGGCCTCTTTTCTGTATATGATGTCAAACTAAAAATATAATAATGTATATGAGCTATCACGTTGACAAGAAAGGCTATTACGGAGAATTCGGTGGGGCATACGTGCCTGAGATTCTGTATGGTACGCTCGAGGCTTTGCGCGAGCAGTACCAGCAAATCATTGACAGTGAGGAGTTTCTGCAGGAGTATTACAGTCTCTTGCGCGACTATGTGGGTCGTCCGAGCCCGCTCTATTACGCAAAACGCATGAGCGAGAAGTACGGCTGCCAGCTCTATCTGAAGCGCGAAGACCTGAATCATACAGGCGCTCACAAGATAAACAATGCGATTGGACAAATCCTCTTGGCCCAACGTATGGGCAAGAAGCGCATCATTGCCGAGACGGGAGCGGGCCAGCACGGTGTTGCAACAGCTACGGTCTGTGCCTTGATGGGAATGCCTTGCCGCGTTTATATGGGTGCTTTGGACGTTCAGCGTCAGCACATTAACGTGGAGCGAATGAAGATGCTGGGTGCTGAAGTTTTTCCCGTAGAGAGCGGCAACAAGACACTCAAAGACGCGACAAACGAGGCGATACGCGACTGGTGCTGCCATCCGAGCGATACCTTTTATATAATAGGCAGTACAGTCGGGCCGCATCCCTACCCCGAAATGGTTGCCAAGCTGCAGAGCGTCATCAGCAAGGAGATACGCTTCCAGCTTCAGGAAAAGATTGGGCGCGACTGGCCGGACTATCTCATCGCCTGTGTTGGCGGCGGAAGTAATGCGGCAGGCACCATCTACCACTACCTCGACGACGAGCGTGTGAAGATTGTTCTCGGCGAGGCAGGAGGCAAAGGAATGGAGACGGAGATGACTGCAGCGTCCCTGAACATCGGCACTGTCGGCATCCTGCACGGCAGTCGCATCAAGGTGATGCAGACCGACGACGGCCAGATTATCGAGCCTTACAGCATTAGCGCCGGCCTAGACTATCCTGGCACAGGCCCCATGCACTGCAACCTCTTCGAGACAGGCAGGGCGAAAGTGCTCTCAGTCAACGATGACGAGGCACTTCAGGCTGCCTTCGAACTGACTCGACTCGAGGGAATCATTCCCGCTCTCGAAAGCAGTCACGCCCTCGCGCTACTCTCTAAGATGAAGTTCAAGCCAGAAGATGTGGTCGTGCTTACCGTTAGTGGTCGCGGCGACAAAGACCTCGCAACCTATCTTAACCATAAAGACGAAATTGATTATGAGCGCATATAAGTTCCGCTTCCACACGGCAAGCAAGAAGGTCCTTGGCGACCTCATTACGCCCGTCAGCGCTTACCTGAAGGTGCGTGACGCTTATCCGCAAAGCGCACTCATGGAGAGTAGCGACTATCACGGCGGAGAGAACGCGAAATCGTTCATCGCACTACACCCCATCGCAAGTGTCAGCATCGAGCACGGCATAGGTTTCTGCCGCTTTCCCGACGGCAAAGAGGCGCATCACAAAATCGACAAGAACTACGACACAGCTCGTCTCATCAATGACTTCCTCAGCAGTTTCAGCATCGAGGGCAACGAGGTGGGCTACTGCGGACTGTATGGTTACACGACTTTCAACGCGGTCCGCTACTTCGAGAACATCGCCGTCAAGGACGAGACGCAAGAGGAAAACGACGCGCCCGACATGCTCTATATATTATATAAAGATGTAGTCGTGTTCGACCACTTCCGTAATGAACTCACGCTTATCGAGCTGCTTGCCGACGGGGAACAGGACGACCTCGACCAACTGGAGCGCGACCTCGCCAGCCGCAACTATCAGGCGTTTGACTTCCATCCCGTCGGCGAATGCACAAGCACGTTGACCGACGACGAACATCGCGAGAACATTCGTCGCGGCATACAGCATTGCCTGCGTGGCGATGTGTTTCAAATCGTCCTCTCTCGCCGTTTCAAGCAGCGCTACGAAGGGGATGACTTCAAGCTTTATCGTGCCTTGCGAAGCATCAACCCCAGTCCTTACCTCTTCTACTTCGACTTTGGAGGCTTCCGCATCTTCGGCTCGTCGCCCGAGACACACTGCCGCATCGAGAACCGTCACGCTTATATCGACCCGATTGCAGGCACAACGAAGCGCACCGGCAACAGCGAAACAGACCGACAGAATGCTGAGTACCTGCGCAACGACCCGAAGGAAAATGCCGAGCACGTCATGCTGGTTGACCTGGCGCGAAACGACCTCTCACGCAACTGCCATAACGTGAAGGTTGACTTTTACAAGGACATGCAGTTCTACAGCCACGTCATCCATCTCGTCAGCCGCGTCAGCGGAGAGCTAGACAACGAGGCAGATCCCATCAAGACCTTTATCGACACCTTCCCCGCAGGCACGCTGTCGGGCGCTCCGAAAGTGCGAGCCATGCAACTCATCTCAGAGTACGAGCCGCACAATCGCGGTGCTTACGGCGGTTGCATCGGGTTCATCGGCTTCGAGGGCAATCTCAACCAAGCCATCACGATACGCACTTTCGTCAGTCGTAACAACGAGCTTTGGTTCCAAGCAGGCGGAGGCATCGTTGCCAAGAGCAACGTGGAGTATGAACTTCAAGAGGTTAATAACAAGCTTGGTGCACTTCGCCGAGCCATCGAAATAGCAGGAAAGATATAGACCCCCTAGCCCCCTTTAGGGGGAATAAACAATAAATGCATGAAAAAGATAGCAATCATAGACAACTACGACTCGTTCACCTACAACTTGAGCCACTTAGTAAAGGAACTTGGGGCTGAGGTGACGGTCTATCGCAATGACCAGTTCGAGATGTCGCAACTCGAGGCTTTCGACAAAATCATACTCTCACCTGGTCCTGGCATCCCGAGCGAAGCAGGACTGCTGCTCGACGTCATCAAGACCTACGCAGGTCGAAAACCCATCCTCGGCGTGTGTCTCGGCCACCAAGCCATCGGCGAAGTGTTCGGCGGCACATTAACAAACCTCAGCGACGTCTATCATGGCGTGGCCACGCCCGTCACCCTGACGGCCGACGACTATCTGTTCGAAGGCTTGGGCAAGACGTTCGAAGTGGGCCGCTACCACTCTTGGGTGGTCGATACGAAAGGCTTCCCCGACTGCCTCGAAGTGACAAGCGTGAGCGAAGAGGGCTTCATCATGTCACTCAGACACCGCGAGTACGACATCCGCGGCATTCAGTATCACCCCGAAAGCGTGCTTACGCCTGGCGGAAAGACGATAATAAGGAACTGGTTAGAGACCCCCTAACCCCCTTTAGGGGGAACAGAAAATGTTCAATGTTCAATATTTAATGTTCAATGACATGAAGCAGTATCTACAACGACTCATTGCCGGCGAGACACTTTCGCGGCAAGACACACATGACATATTAGTAGGCATCACCCGCCAAGCCTACCCTGCCGAGCAGATTGCGGCTTTGCTGATGGCAATGCAGACACGCGGTGCTACGGTGGATGAAATGCTCGGTTTCCGCGACGGACTGCTCGAGACGGGCAAACACGTTAACCTCGACGACTTCGACACGCTGGACATCGTGGGCACAGGAGGCGACGGAAAGAACACTTTCAACATCAGCACTTGCGCTTGCTTCGTGGTAGCCGGGGCAGGATATAAGGTCTCGAAGCACGGCAACGGCGCAAGCACGAGCGTGAGCGGCGCAAGTAATGTGCTGATGGCGCACGGCGTGAAGTTCACCGACGACAAGGATGTGCTCCGTCGTTCCATAGAGAAAGCAGGCATTTGCTACCTTCACGCGCCACTCTTTGCTACAGGCATGAAGTTTGTCGGCCCTGTTCGCAAGGCGTTGAGCGTGCCGACGTGCTTCAACTTGCTTGGCCCCTTCATCAATCCCTGCACGCCAAAGAACTCGCTTCACGGCACCGCGACGCCCACCCAACTGCGTCTCTACTCCAGCATGCACCAGCGCATTGGCGACAACTTTGGTGTCATCTCAAGCTACGACGGCTACGACGAAATCTCGCTCACCAGCGGCTTCAAGTTCGTGACGCGGCATTTCGAGAAGGTCTATACGCCCCTCGAGATGGGACTTGCCTATGTGAAACCCGAAGAGATATTCGGCGGAACGACTGCCGAGCAGGCCAAACGCATTTTCGACGATGTGCTGGAGAACAAGGCGACACGTGCCCAGACGGACGTCGTGGTTGCCAATGCCGCTTGTGGGATCAGCCTGATGAACCCGAACCTGCCCATCTCGGACACCGTTGCAATGGCCCGCGAGAGCATCGAAAGCGGCAAAGCCCTGCAATGCCTCAAAGCGTTCATCGAGATAAACAGCTAAGGAAATCCTCGTTATAACGAGATAACGTCATAACGTGATAACGACAATTGAAGCAATGAAAGACATCTTAGAAGAAATCGTGGCGCACAAGCGCATCGAAGTGGCCGCGCAAAAGGAGCAGACGCCGCCTCGCAAACTCTATGCCGAGGTTGAGCGAATAATGGCAGAAGGCGTGACAAAGCGCAGTTTGAGTCTGGCTTTGACGGCAAACGACTTTGGCATCATCGCCGAATTCAAGCGCAAGAGTCCGTCGAAGGGAGATCCCCCTTTCTTACGAGCAAAACGGAGCCGCAGCCCTGAGCATCCTGACCGACGAGATGTACTTCGGCGGCTCGCTCGACTACATAAAAAAGGCCCGACCGCTCGTCAATTTACCCATCCTCCGCAAGGACTTCATCATAGACGAATACCAGCTCTTCCAAGCGCGACACATCGGAGCCGACGCCGTGCTGCTCATCGCCGCCGACCTGAGCAAGCAGGAAGTCCGCTCGCTTACAGCCATTGCCCATGAGTTGGCACTCGAAGTCCTGCTGGAACTGCATTCAGAGCACGAATTGGACTACGCCGACAGCGATGTCGATGCACTTGGCGTGAACAATCGCAACCTGGGAACTTTCGTCACGGACGTGCAGAACTCGTTCCGCATGGCAGCGCGTCTGCCCGAGGACAAAGTGCTTGTCAGCGAGAGCGGCATCAGCAATCCGGACACCATCCGCTTGCTGCGAGAGGCAGGCTACAGGGGTTTCCTCATCGGAGAGACTTTCATGAAGACCGACACCCCAGGGGAAACATTAAAGAACTTCATTTCGCGATTATGATGATAAAGGTTTGTGGAATGCGAGATGCCGAGAATATTCGGGAAGTAGAACGTTTGGGCATCGACATGATGGGCTTCATTTGTTGGGAGCGCTCGCCGCGATATGTGAGCGAAGTGCCTGCCTATCTACCTCAATGCGAACGTGTTGGCGTCTTCGTCAACCAGTCTCTTGATGAGATTCAGAAGTATAACGAAGCCTTCGAGTTCAGTTACATCCAGCTTCACGGCAGCGAAAATTCTGAGTTCTGCCAAGCAGTTCGAGAAAAGACGGGCAGTAAAGTCATCAAAGCAATCAGCATCAGTTCGGAAGCGGATCTCGCTCATGCTGGTCAATACGAAGGCTTCGTCGATCTACTTCTCTTTGATACAAAGTGCACAAGCTTTGGTGGAAGCGGCAAACAGTTCAGTTGGGACATCCTCCGTGACTACCGAAACGCCCTACCCTTCCTGCTTTCGGGAGGCATCGGGCCTGAAGATGCAGAGCGACTGGATATGCCGCCTGTCGCATGTGGAACCCGGCAGCACGAAGCTCTTCTTCAAGAAACTGAAAGAAGACATGCAGAACCGGACAGACGAGATTATCGACCA
>CACXUA010000070.1 GCA_902770725.1 uncultured Bacteroidales bacterium
TCGTATAGGTCATTACGTAGAGACCGTCCTCCGTCATGCAAACTCTTGGGTCTTCGCAGCCACCAGGTACGTCAAATTCTTCCCATTCATCACCACCAGGAAAGAGGACTGGAGCACCATGATGTTGGAAATGAAGGCCATCCTGGCTAAAGGCATAACCGATGCGAGAAGTTCTGGAGCCGATGCCTTTGGCGATATTATCTTCTGCACGATAAAGCAGCGCAATGCCGTCATTAATAATGGTTGCAGCAGGGTTGAAGGTTTCGCTGTTCTCCCATTGCGCAACCCGCTTCCACATCGGACAATAGAAACGGCTTGTCGTATCAGGACGAACGATTGGATTCGCCCCAACAGGTCGCTCAAAGCCTAGCCATGCCCACTTCTTGGATGCGTTGGCACCTTCCGCCCGCGCCTGAGGCTTTTGCCGAAGAAGGCGCGCTTTTGATGCGCGGTGCTTCTCGATGTTTGGAGTCTTTTGTGCTTGTAAGGGAAGCAGAAACAGAATTGAAGCAATTAATGTAAATGTGCAAGTTCTCATAATTGTTTGGCTATAGTGAATATGTATCCCATATAGGGATTTTCTGTCGTTTGGATTTCAATACCATTCAGATTGTCAGGGTTGAGGACGGAATGAAGGTCGTCAACAAGACCTGTTCCCTTGAGTTTCAGCACCGCTTCTTTTTGTGTCCAAAGACGTGTAAAGACGATATCAGGGAAAAGAGATGTAAAGATTTTTTCCGATTCTTGAGGACTCATTGTGTGGCGAACGAGGTCGGGCTTTGCTGTTCGGATGCGTTCGATATCCAAACCACAAGGTCGCTTGCTGAGGAAACACCCTACAGCCTCTTTGCAATGACTTATACTAAAATGGATATCTGGATGGCTTGGCAAATATGGCTTGCCGTGTTCATTATAGGCAAAGGTTGGCATTTCGTGGATGCCAAAACATTGCCGAAGCCCTCGCAACAACTCAATATAGCCAATCGCACACTCTTTCCTGCCTTGCAATTGCCTGTAACGCAATGCCTGTTCCTTTCGCCATTCAGGAAGGGAGTCGATGAGTCGCATGATTTGCTCTTCGCTAAGGTCGGTTATATGGTCGTTGATGTAAAACATTTCTATCAGTTCGACGTGCTTTATTTATCTCTTTGCGATGGCGAAGTTACGAATAAAAGTTATAACAGCAAAACTTTTAAGCATATTTCTTTGCTATACTATCTGCCACAACTGCTGACATGCTCCAAGCAGCTTGCAAGTTAAACCCACCCGTAATGCCGTCAACGTCAAGTAGTTCGCCAGCAAAATAAAGACCTGGATGTTGACGAGCTTCGAGCGTACTTATGTTTATGCAAGCCAAATCTATGCCTCCACAAGTCACAAACTCTTCCTTGTACTGACCCTTGCCTTCAATCTGATAGACATCGGCCGTGAGCACAGCACAAAGGCGGTTCAAGTCGCGTCTGGAAAGCTCATTCCAGCGCTTCTGCAAGTCAATATGAGCACGAGAGAGCAAGTGTTGCCAAAGCTTTGCCGAAAGCTGACGAGGGTATTCGTTTGCAACTTGACGACGAGCGCTTTCCTGTTGCAAGTCTAGAAGTAGCGCCAATCCATTCTGCTCGTTTGAGGCGTTGATCCAATTGATGCAGAGTTGTGCCTGATAGTTATGCTCTGCAAGATATCTGGCAGCATAGCTCGAAAGACGAAGAATAGCAGGTCCGCTCACGCCCCAATGCGTCACAAGCAAAGCCCCTTCAGCACGCATCTTTGTGCCTGCAATACTTGCCGTAACTGGTTCAACCACACACCCCATCAAGCTGGTTAGGCTGTTGTCCTTAATGCAGAAAGTAAAGAGCGAAGGCACGGGTTTTGCAATAGTCAAACCCGTCAAATGACGAAAGAGGGCGAAGCGTTCCATTGTAGGCAAACCACCCATCGTGCAAACCACTTTATCGAAATGTTGAGGTTTTGAGTTCTCGTCGGCAAAAGAGATAGAATAGCCATCCTGCTCTGGAGCTATATCATTGATTCTGTGGGAGGTATGAAGCACAACACCTTCTTTCCTCATACATTGCAAGAGCGTTCCGACTATCTGCATGGCATCTTGCGAAACGGGGAAAACGCACTCATCTTCTTGCGTAACAAGTCGAACGCCTTCACCTTCGAACCAATCCATCGTGTCCTCTTGACTCCAATTGCGTAAAGCACGTTTCATGAGTTGTTCTCCACGAGGATAAGCCTGCTTGAGGTGCCTGATTTGTCGGAATGAGTTGGTGAGGTTGCAACGCCCTCCACCCGTCACTGCGACCTTGGCCAAAGGTTGTTTTCCTGCCTCGAAGACCTCTACAACAGCTTCTGGCAACTTGCGTTTCAGCAGGACAGAACAAAAGCATCCTGCAGCTCCTGCTCCGACGATACAAATCTTCATTGTTGCAAACGAATCACTCTAATGCCTGTTTGGCTGGGGTGCTTTTGCATGTATTGGTAGAGCGTCATCGGTTCGAGCACTACTTTCTTGTGAATGCTGCTTGCGTTGAGCAGATGAAGCTTGCCGTCTTTTCCCCAAACAGTAAAACCGACGTGACTGACATCAAGGCCTTTTTTGCGGGTTGTTAAGGCAATGATGTCGCCGTCTTTAACGCAATTGAGCACCTTCTTGCTGTCCCCCACTCTCTCCTTCAAAATGTAGCGAACAGTCGCTCCAGAAGCGCGTTTCTCCATTTCGGCGATGAGTTTACGCTCGTTCATATCGACCTTCAGCAAAGGATAGGAATCGGGATGTTCGCTCATATAGGTCAGGTTGAGTTTCATCGGAGCAGAAATGCTGGCAGGAGGCACGACTTCCTTGACCAAACCGAGCTTTGTGCCGGATTGAATCCATTGACTGAAGTAGTGATTGCGACTCTTGTAACCATCTATTTTGCCTGCATCGTAACGCAACTTTCGCAGCCAAGAGAGGTAGTCCTTCCAGCTCTTGCTGCCATGACTTGTCGTAAGAGCGAGGGCACAGCAATTCTCGACCAAAGTGGTGCAATCGAGGCTCTGGAGATTGATGGCAAGATGTTCCGATTTGTCCTTAATCTCGAGCGTATGAGCCACATAAGGTCGGTTCATCAATTGCTTTGCATAAAATAGCGTAAGCGGTTCATTTGTAGGGACTTTTGAACCTTTCTCTAATAATTCGACAACACGAAGGCTGTCCTCTTTTGTGTAACTGACAGGATTGTTCTGACTGCTAATTTGAAGGCAAACGAACCAACAACATATTATGGCAAAAACTCCTTTCATATCAACTCTCTTTTGGTAATTTAACTAAAGCTGTGACTGCGAAGGTAACGAGGCAGAAGCCCATTACGGCGATAAAGAACTGCTGATAGCCCATCTGGTCGGACATCCAGCCACTCACCATGCCTGGCAACATCACGCCACCAAGATACTGAAAGGCTGTGCAGAACGAGAAGACCGAAGTGCTTCGTTCGCCATGAGAGAAGCTGACGAGATAGAGCGTATAGGCCGTAAAACCAAGTCCATAGCCCACTTGCTCGATGAAGACGCAAGTTGCGATGAGCGGCAGACTTTGCGACTGAATGTAGCTAAGATAGACATAAACGATGTCGGGCAAAGTGATGCAAAGCACGAGCGGCCAAAGCATCTTCTTGAGGCCGAACTTCGAGACAAGCCAGCCGCCAACAATACCACCGCCAAGCAGTCCGATAACGCCTAAAGTGCCATAGACAAAGCCATATTGAACGTCCGTCAAAGCCAAGCCTCCCTCAGCTATCGTGCGTTTCAGGAAGAGCGGCACAATCTTTGTCAGCAAGCCTTCTGGCAAGCGGAAAAGCAGGATGAAGAGCAGAGCCGTGATGAGGTGAGGCTTCGTAAAGAAGACCTTCAACGTCAATCCGAAGTCTTCGAGGATATTGAGTTTCTCCCCTTTTGGTGAGTCGGATGGGGGCGTTGGCAACGCTTTCCAGTGATAAGCTGCAAGCATCAGCATCAACCCAGCTACGGCAAGGAATGTGATGCTCCAAGACAAAGGAATGCTCATCTCGCTCTTCTGCAAAAGGCCTGCAAGCATGACAAGACCGCCTTGCCCCAGCACCATACCGATTCGATAGAAGGTGTTGCGAAGCCCCACATATAGTTCCTGATCCTTGTTCTCGAGGCCGAGGATATAGAAGCCGTCGGCACAAATGTCGTGAGTAGCGCTGCTGAAGGCAATCAGCATGAACAGGGCAAGCGAGGCTTGGAGCCAGAAGCTGGTGGGCAAAGTGAAGGCAAGCAAAGCGAGTGCAGCTCCGATGAGCAACTGCATGGCAAGAATCCACCAACGCTTCGTCTTGATGCCATCGACGATAGGACTCCAAAGTGGCTTAATGACCCACGGAAGCCCGAGCCAACCCGTATAAAGCGTGATTTGTGTATCGGTCAAACCCATCTCCTGATAAAGGACGAGCGACATCAGCATTACGGCTGCAAATGGCAACGATTCGCCAAGGTAAAGACTTGGAATCCAAAGTAGCGGTTTTGTCGTTTTCATGTAATCTGGTATTTATGGCACAAAGTTACGCAAAAAAGCTGAGAACACAAAAAGAAGCTCGATTTTTGGTAATTAGAACGCAATTTTGAGTAAAATGCAGCACAGTGAAGTTTCAAACGTAACGTGTTAAGTTGGGCAACGTAACGTGTTAAGTTTGGCAAGTTAACGTGTTAAATTTTACGTTTTATGCTGCCTAAATCAACCGCAATACGTGATTTCTCAGCATTTCCAACATCGTCCGTTTTGCTAACAAGCTGATATTCAATGGCACTTCCCTCAAAGTGTGACATATGACATCGTGACATCGTGACATTAAGGAGGTTCCGAGGTGTTCATTCTTCTGGAATGCCCATCAGTAAAGGTATATACTATATATTATTATAGTATATATATTATAATATATTAATATATAATAACTTATATTATACTACACTGCTGTATGCAATCTGGATGGAGCTTAATGTCACGATGTCACTTTGTCACTTTGTCACAAAATCACCTTGCATTGTGCATGATGCTGTAACCAGCCAAGCGGTCATAGCGGGCTCCCTGCTGACGGTAATAGACCAGCACCTCGTACTCGTTTTCGGTCTCGAAGAAACTGCCCATCGTACGCTGCATCAAGCCGTCCTGTTGGATGAATTCGTAGCTGTAGTAGCCTTGCTTTAAGAGAATCGCAGCGTGATAATATTCATGAACCGGATCGTACTCCATCTTGCAATCTGGATTGAATGTCTGCCCTGCCCACCAGCCGCTCACATACACATCGCCACCTTCCAATCGAGGACTCTCGAGGAAGAAGTGTACGACCACGTATTCAGCCGTCGTCCAATCATCGTAATTGTCTGAACTCCTGACCACATAAACGCCGTTCTGGTCTTCTGTATAGCTGTATGAATGGTCTATCACGGCAGGAAAGAGTGTTGCATGATAGTAAGGCTCAAACCAATCAATTCGGTCCACTCCAGTTGCCGTTCTGTGCACGTCCAGAATCTCAAAACGATGATATTCGTTTCCAGCTGGGAAGATGAGGTTGCGATTGTGCGTAAACTCGATTCCGTTAGGCTTACGGACGTTTGGAACAAGACCTTCCACCCTACTGTCCCAACGTCGATTCTGCATCACAATAACCTTCAGTTCCTGCATGGGATCAAAGACTTGCAGGCCTCCGAAACCGACAGAAAGCGTCATTTGATGATGGCGGTCATTAAAGTCAACATCGGTATTGCTGCTCAATTGGGCTACAATGCCAGCCTCGCGCTCATAAATGCAGAAACGAGCTTCCAGAACTGGCGAGTCCTTTTCATCCTCTTCGTAAATGAGAACGCGATAGTTGCCGCTCAAACGTAGTCGGAGCTCCTTATTAGGGATGCGAAGCTTGTAGTGCGTATAGATTTGGGTGGTGTTAAAGCTTTTCTCGAAATCCTCGATAAGTTGGTCATTCAGGCCCTCCATATAGTCACTCTCGAAGATGCCGTCCGTCACGTTCCAATCCCAATCACAATGGTCGATGTGGTAACGATAGCGCTTGTAGTCGTGGCTCATCTCGTCCCATTCAATGTCGATATGCTGGCGACTTCCATAAAGCAGATATGGCGGCAAAATTGGGTCGTCATCGACGGTTAAGGTAAGTGTCTTGATGTTTCGGTTGAAGATTTGCTGGGTTTGGGCATTAACAGACAACGGACAACTGGCAACAGACAACAGGAGGATGAGGATGCGAAGGATGCTCCCTTCACTCTTGGACGAGTCGCTTTCGC
Source organism: uncultured Bacteroidales bacterium (assembly GCA_902770725.1). Lineage (GTDB taxonomy): Bacteria > Bacteroidota > Bacteroidia > Bacteroidales > Bacteroidaceae > Physcousia. The sequence continues at coordinate 6,298 of CACXUA010000070.1, forward strand.
CTTTCAGAACAGGCAGTTGCCAATGGAACTTGACTGCAAGACAGCGGATGAGAATGACGATGAACGAGCTGAGCATAGCACTTATCTCTACGCTCAATCCAAGCTCAAGACAAGCGACGTAAGCCACCCCACCAGCCACACAAGCAAGGGCATAAATCTCGCTACGGAAGATGAGCGGAACGTCGTTCATCAGGACATCGCGAATGATGCCGCCACCTGCTCCAGTCACAGCTCCCATCGTGATTGCTACCCAATAGGGATGCCCGAATGTAAGTGCCTTTTCGAGGCCAACAACATTGAAGAGCGCAAGACCGATGGTGTCGAAGATGAACCAAGTATAGTTGTGGTGGATGATGTACTTGCCGAACATTCCTACAGCCAGTACGGCCAGAGCACAACAGACGAAATAGCTGCCGTTCGTCATCCAAAACGGATTGACGCCCAGCATGAGGTCGCGAATCGTGCCGCCGCCAATAGCAGTCGCCATACCCACAATCCAAGCTCCGAAGATGTCGAAATGCTTGGTCGAGGAAAGACGAACGCCAGAGATTGCAAAGGCGAAAGTGCCGATGAACTCAATAATGACGAACGTGACAGGCAACCTCAACGTATCGCCCATGTCCTGCAGGAATTCCAAGAGCATAACTCTTAACTCTTAACTTTTATCTCTTAACTCTTAACTCTTAACTACTCCGTCAGTCCTACTTTCGTCCATTCGTCGAGTAATGCCTGAGCATCACGTTTTGCCGTTTCAGCATCGACTTCGTATTCCTGTTGAAGCAGGGAAGCCATTGTCTCGACGTCGAAATCTTTATCAACAACGTTTCTCCAAAGGTAAGTAGCCGATTCGTTCAGGCTAATGACCTTGTTGAAGTCGATATTCTCAATTCCATAAGCCACGATGATGTGCTCTCCACAAACGTCTCGCAGCTCAAATCCTTTCTTGATTCTCATCTTATTGCGTTATAAATGAATAGTAATATCCTTCTGAATGGTTTTAACTTTCGCCACAATTTGATGCGACGAATCAGTTTTGGGTCGTTGGCAGGGATGATGCGATTGGGACGAATGTATTGCGTCACAACACCACTCACATCACTTTCTTTGCAAAGTTCCACTCCCTTCAAATTGCCGTCGCCCTGAAGGGTCAGGTTCTCGCCTTGCTTTTCGATGATGCGATGCAGTACATAATGACCTGGAGCAATTTGTGCAAGGACAGCGTCGCCTACATTATATGTGTCGCGCTTTTCAAGGAAGACACGGTCACGCGTATGCTCGATGAAAGGTCGCATACTAAAACCCTTGACATAAATAGCATAGGGTTTTCCCTCTCGTAGCATCTGCGACACTTCGCCCAGCCAAGCATCGTTCGGAAGTTCGTGACGAGGCTGATTGGAGGTTGTTCCATTCCGCTTCTGATAACGCCTTCGCAAAGGGGTCATCAAAACACGGGTTATGCGTTTGATTATAGATTTAAGACCGTTGCTCATCCCTAATCCTTTAATCCTTAATCTTTAATCCTTCTTTGCTATTGTGTCGTGGCAAAGGATAGCAGCTTCCGCATTGGGAAGGCAACCAAGTTCATACATTCCGACGATTCGGATGAGTTCGCTTATGCCATCACAAACACCTTTATAGACACGCTCGTCCCATTTCATATTGCTCATGGCTGGCAAGAGGTTACAGAAAGCCTCGACAGTGCTGAGCTTACGAATCGAGTTCTCAGGTCGTTGCTGAATACGGACAAGACCGCCTATCGGGGCTTGAATGTTTCGGTAGCATCGCGTCTTTCCGCTCCAGGGAGAGCCATAAACGATGGCTTGTCCGTCGATGACCCGAACAACAGGATTATCGTCGTTCATGAGGTCGCAACCGGGAATGTTGTCGTACCAGAGACGTGTATGAGTACTTTTACCCGTTCCGCTTGGAGCCGTCATGAGATAGCCTTTTCCATCATGACGAATGACGGAAGCGTGCATGAGCATCGTGCCCATTTGAGCTGCAGCAAAAGCATAAGCCATCATCAAGGCGTTGTTCAGGCCGTAGTTGCGTTGTACCCAAGTCTCTCCGAAGAGCGAGACCTGACATTCGGAGAAGTCTTCATTGCTTCGCATACGACTGCAAAGTACATTCTGGACGTCATGAACGGCATATTGATAACCTTTATCGGGCATGCGATAGACACCATGGTCGCAGCCACCACAATCGAACACACCAATCTCTTCGCCATTTTCCTGCCAATCGAGATGGTCGTCCACAGTCATTTCGAAGAGCAATTCTTCGGGTTTCTTTTCCAAACGGAACGGCGCAAACGATGGGATGAGCTGGTCGTCGTTTTTCTCATCGACAAAGTTGATGGCAAGCGAGTGTCCGCCTATCTTATAGTAGTAGCTTTTCATTCTGTCACCTCCTCGATGTATTTCTCTGCTTTGAAACGGAACTGGCTGATATCGACCAGAATCATTCTAAAGTCTTTACTCTGAACATAGCGTTTGTGGAGAGACAGATATTGGCGTTCCATCTTCTTTCGGTTCGTATTGAAAAAGACGCTTGGCACGTACGGACCGCCTTTGTAAGCCGCTTCCAGATAGTTTTGAAGCTGGAAGGAATAGAGCTGTCGGTCTTTCAGGAACTTCGTTTTCTTCTCAACAGAGACACTATCGACCAACTGCATATCTGTAATGAAGACTGCCGAATCAAGCAGCGAAATGCCAACGCCAATCATATAGACAGGCTTCTGAACGACCTTCTTCTGCTTTGCTTCAACGGGTAGCGTTGCGAATAAGCAGAGCAGGCCAAAACATATAATTAACTTCGTTATCGGGCGCAAAGGTACAAAAAATCCCCGAACCCGCAAAGGATTCGGGGGATTTTAGGATTAAAGATTAAGGATTAAGGATTAAGGATTGGTTGTTTTGGGGATTAAAGTTTTTTCATTCGTCCAGTTCAATCACGTAGCTTACCTTGCGTCCACTTGGCGTGATAGCCTTAATCCAGAGTGTGCGGTCAGTACTTTGGTTAGCGCTCTTCACAGCTTCTTCCCAATCCTCTACCGTCTTCATCTTCTGGTCGTTGACTTGGAGGATGATGGTACCCTTGGTAGCTCCAGCGGTCTTCATCTTGCCATTCCTGATTGCTGTAATCGTCAAACCGTAATCGATGCTAAGTGACTTCTGCTCCTCTTCGCTGATTGGTTTAAGAGCAACGCCCATCTGGTCGAGGTCAACCTCTTCCATCACCTTCGTTGTACCTTGAGTATTCCTCAACGTAACGTTGACCTTATGCTCCTTCTTGCCGCGCTTGTAGGTGATGTTCACCTTATCGCCAGGACGATGCTGAGCAATAGCTTCCTGCAGTTCAGACATCTTAGTGACTTTCTTTCCATCGAATTCAGTCACGACGTCACCTTTCTCCAGGCCAGCCTCTTCAGCAGCACTTGCATCGCTTACCTTATCCACATAAACACCTTCCACCACATCGAGGTCGGGGTCATTGCCCTTAGCCTTCTCATTATCAATCCAGTTCGAGACGTCCATGCCCTGAACACCGAGGATAGCACGCTGTACGGTTCCATATACCTTGAGGTCAGCCACTACTTTATTCATAATAGAAGTGGGGATAGCAAAGCCATAACCGCTGTAACTGCCCGTCTGGCTGTAAAGCATAGCATTGATGCCCACCAGTTCGCCTTTCTCGTTGACAAGAGCACCACCCGAGTTACCGCTGTTGATGGCAGCATCCGTCTGGATGAAGCTCTCGATGCCGTTTGCACCAAGTGTACGAGCCTTTGCACTAACGATGCCTGCGGTAACGGTACTGGTTAGGTTGAAGGGATTACCGACTGCCAGCACCCATTGCCCAAGCTTCAGGTCGTCGCTATTGCCAATCTTGATGGCAGGCAGATCCTTAGCATCAATCTTGATGAGTGCAAGGTCGGTCGTAGCGTCACAACCAATGATTCGACCCTTGAACTCACGATTGTCATTGAGTTTCACCTCAATCTCATCGGCCTCGCCCACGACATGATTGTTCGTTACGATGTAGCCGTCGTTAGATATGATGACACCGCTTCCTGCAGCATGACGGTCGGGCTGCTTGTATTCGCGCTGCTGAGGTTGTCCACCCCTACCGCCAAAGCCGAAGAAGTCGCCAAAGAAGTCGCTGAACGGGTCTTGAACTTGAACGCGTTGCGTCTTGCCCGTCTGCGTTACCTTAATATATACTACAGAACCCACAGCACTTTCGGCAGCCGATGTCAAATCGACATAACCGCCTACGGGAACTGCCGGAGTGGCCGGAGCTGCTACTGGTTCGGGAGAGAGAGGTTGACTGTTCGATGCCGTTCCTCTAACAACAGCACCGGTAACTGCGCTGCTGCCCAAAATGAGAAGAGCAGCACCCATCCAATTCTTTGTTGTCTGTTTCATAGCTTATTGAATTTATAATTTTTGAATCATGTTTCTTGCTGCAAATGTATGTACATTTTATATTATGCTGTACATTTTGTTCCCAATCTTTAACACACTCGCAGCTTCGCTTAACTATCTTTCAACTTTTAATTTTCAATTTTCAATTTTATTAATTCCCTACTAAAAGGACAAATACAAAAACAATGCCAAAAGGTCGAGGGCTATGCTGATGGCAGAAAAAAGTCCACACTTTTGGTTATAAAAATAAAGTTAGAAGCTCGTTTCGAGCGTGTTTATGTGTATTCGGTCAGAAGCAGTTCTTTCAGTCAAGGGACTGTGTCAGTCAGTACACCTTTGATAGTACCCTTGGAGAAGAGCGAGTTGTGGTCGGTGATGTGCTCACAGAACGTGTCGTTGCGCATCGTCACGTGCGTAATTTGCAAACTTGACGTGTTAAATTGCGCACTTTAACGTGTTTCGTATGCACCTTTCACGCTACAAAGGTACGACCTTTCTATGTGGTATAAAATTATTCGTTTTATACTTTTCGAAAAGCGGATACGGTTCCTTGCTCGGGGTAGATGGATTTCTTTTTAGCAGAAAGTGTTGTGACAAAATGACACTTGTGACAAGTCATAAAAAGAGGAACGACGTTTTCTCTATATATATAATAATTACATAATATTATTAATATTAAAGTAATATATAGCCTTTGCACATCTCTCAAATCATAATGTCATTTTTGTCATTTTGTCACAAACTTTTCAAAGCTTTGATTTTGTTGAAGTTATTTCGTTGACTTCGTCTTCTTCAGATGCGACTCAGCCATTTAAAAACAGGATTTTCATGGCGTTCGCTGCTCCTTCAGTTCGACAACAAAAAGAAAAAATTTTGTTTTTCTTTTGTATTGTTCTCGTTTATTCGTAATTTTGCATGCGGATTTTGTGTAACTAACAACTAAAACTAACTAAAACTAACCGACTATGAAGAGACCACTAACCTTGTTCTCTTTGTCGCTAGTGGCTATGCTGCTGGCGGCTCAAACGAATGTGACCGTGGATGGCATCAAGTACATCCTGGACGGAACAACTGCTGCGGTAACCTATCCGAACGACACGGAACCTGGCACCAGTACCTACACGGGCGACATCACTATCCCCGCAACTATTACGGTGGACGAGGTGACCTACGACGTTACCGCCATTGCTGCTAAGGCTTTCCGAAAGGCCAGCATCACGTCTATCTCCCTGCCCGAAGGACTCCTCTCCATCGGCAAGGAAGCCATCTACAACACGCAGATTACCGAAATCACGGTACCTAATTCGGTGACGACCCTCGGCAAGTATGCCATCGGTCAGAACTCGAAGTTGCAAACCATTACGTTTGGCGAACACATTGCCGACAATCCTTGGGGCGAATGGGTGGCTTGGAGAGCATCGGGCGGATACGAGGTCTATATGATTTGCGACGCTATGCCCGTCCTGCCCGACGAATATACGTTCGACGACACCCACGCCTCGACCATCTACGTCAAGCCAAGTGTCTATAACGACTATGTGGCCGACCAGTACTGGAGCATGCACAATATCGTGAAGATCGGCACAGCGCTGACCGACTTCACCGTGGACGGCATCAAGTACAAGATGTTGAGCGAGAGCAGCGTCGTCGTGACTTATCCTAACGACACGGAACCCGGCACAAGCTCCTACACGGGTGCCATCACAATTCCTGCTCAAGTAGTCTATGAAGGCAATACGTTCAATGTGACGGGCATCGCCGATAAGGCTTTCCGAAAGGCAAGCATCACGTCGGTCAGCCTACCTGAAGGACTCCTTACCATCGGCGAGGAGGCTTTCTACAAGACACAGATTTCTGAAATCATGGTTCCCAATAGCGTCACGACCCTTGGCCCGCAATGCTTCGCCTATTGTCCTAACCTGAAGACAATCAGGTTGGGCGAACATATTGCCGACAATCAGTGGGGCTACTGGACGTTCTATGGTGAGAGCGGTCCTTACGAGGTCTTTATCGACTGCCATGCAAAGCCGAGCGTCCTGGACGAATGGACTTGGGACTCTGGTTTCGCTTCCACCATCCACGTCTGGGCCGATGTCTATGACGACTTCATGGCAGATTTGAAATGGGGCGGACAGTATCCCAATATCATCCCCGACATGGGCGGAGCCATCGAGCTTCTGGAATTTACCGTGGACGGCATCAAGTACAAGATGACAGCCGAGGACAAGGTGAGCGTCACCTACCCCACTACCGACAAACCCGGGTCGAGCAATCCGAATCCCTATACCGGCGACATCGTCATTCCTGCGCAAGTTACCTACGAAGGCAAGACCTACGACGTGACGGGCATCGGCAACTTTGCTTTCCGCAATTCAAGCATCACCTCCATCACTCTGCCGGAAGGTCTCATCTCTCTTGGAAAGGAGGCCATCTACAAGACGCAGATTACTGAAATAACGGTTCCCAATAGCGTAACGAACCTTGGTGAATCATGTATCAGCGAGAACTCTAACCTGCAAACGCTTACCTTCGGAGAACACATCGCCGACAACAAATGGGGCGTCTGGGTGGCTTGGAGAGCATCGGGCGGATACAACGTCTATATGATTTGCGACGTCATGCCGAAACTTGGTGACAACCAGACTTTCGACGACACACACGAATCCATCATTCACGTCTATCCAAGCGTTTACCTCGACTACATCTCCGATGAATACTGGAACTGCCACACCATCGTTGCCGACCTCCTGCAAGACATCTCGATGGCAGACCTGCAGGCCTACATCACGACCTACAGTGCTATGCTTCCCTTGGGCGACGAGGTGGGTACTGATCCTGGCTTCTACACCGCTGCAAGCGTCGAGGCCTTGAACCAAGCCCTGACCTTTGCAAGCAGCCTCGACGAGTCTTCAACTCTCGAACAGCGCAACCAAGCCCTCTTGCAAATGATTGTGGCTGCCAACGGCTTGCAAGTCAATCCCTTGAACGAAGGCTATTACTACATCGAGAACATCAACAAGGGACAGATGCTCTATGCTGATGCCGCTTATGCCACAGAAGGAGGCTTGGGCATCCAGACCTTTGATGCTGCCAAGACGAAGTTCTACTTCAAGCTCACCCGAAAGGGTAGCAACTGGATGATGCAGAATGTGAAATGCAGCATGTATGCCGGAAAGCCTGTTAACGGCAATGAAAGCGGACAGTACATTACCCTGACCGATGACCCCGAGTTCGCTCAGGTCATTACATGGGTCAAGGGCGGACAGTTCACTCTGCAAAGCCTCTACGACGGCACGAATGCCAGCCTGCCCTATTCCGTTTCAGGCGGTTGGGTACTGCTCAAGCAGGACGACCGCATCTATTGGCGCTTCCATCCGGCACAAAGCGGTATGTTCGAACAGGACTTCAACATCGAGAACATCCGTGTGCGCGAATACATGGCCGAGGTAACCTATACAGCTTCCGACGAAACGAAGATTAAGCCCTACAACGTCGCTCCTCCCGTTCGTCGCGACTTGCCCGAACCTGCAACAATCTTCTGGACGCAAAACACGGCAGCGACGGCTCAGCAAGTAACTTGGAGCACCAATCCCGATTTCTCCAACGCCCTTACGGCAGAGGTTGACTTGGGCGACGCATATTACGAGATATTCAATCTGCTGCCCGGACAGACCTATTATTATAAGGTTACACTCACTGTCAATGGCACACCAACGGATATCATCAACTCGACCTTTACGACAAGCGGTCAGCTCCGCCAAATCAAGGGACAAGGTGCTGCTAATATGCGCGACCTTGGTGGCTGGGCAACGGCAAGCGGCAAGCCCATCAAGTATGGTTACATCTATCGCGGTGCTGAATGGAACGGCAAGTACAACCTCGAACCGGAAGGCATCGAAGCACTTCGGGCAGTTGGCATCAAGGCTGAACTCGACCTTCGTTCAAGCAACGAGGCACTCTACATCGACAAGTCCCCCTTGGGCGACGACGTTACCTACATCCGCATCCATAACGAGGACTATTATGAAAGTGGCCTTCAGAACAGGAAAGACCTCTATAAGAAGGACCTCCAGTTCGTATTCGACTGCGTGAAGAACGACAAGCCCGTCTATTTCCACTGCCACATCGGTGCTGACAGAACAGGTACGCTTGCACTCCTGCTCGAAGGTCTGCTGGGCGTCTGCGAAAGCGACCTCTATAAGGACTACGAACTGACCACCTTCTCTCTCTACGAGACCCATCGCTATAAGGAGAATGTGGCTGGCATTATGGAGTACATCAACACGATGGAGGGTACAACGCTCACCGACAAGTTCTACACCTATTGCCACGACGAACTCGGCCTCACAGCAAAGGAGATTGCCGATTTCCGCAGCAAGATGCTGGGCATCGTCTATGAAACCGACGTGAAGAACATCGTTAGCGAAGCAGTTGGCGAAGCCGAAACGTATGTTGACCTCAGCGATTACGACTTCCAGGCAAAGGCTTTGACGGAGAACATGCCAGCCGGCACGAACCTGCTCGTCGCTGTTTCAGCAGAATCAGGCATCACGGGACAGAACATCATCAATGGAGGCGTTTGCGAGAGCCTAATTCTGACCGACGGCGTTGACTTCGGTACGCCAGAAGCCTTTACTGCAACACAGGCTAGTTTCGTCACAACTGTCAACTCCTACAAGACACTCGTCCTGCCCTTCGATACTACTGTTCCCGAAGGCTTTACTGCTTCGAATGCAGTCTCTGTAACTGGTTCAACCATCAATCTCGAGAACGTTTCCAGCCTTTCTGCAGGCGAGCCCGTTATCGTTGAAGGTGAGGGTTCATTCGAACTTACGTCAAGCAATGTTGAAGTCGCTGCAACTAGCGAAGATGCACTCGAAGGAGGCTTGCTTTGCGGAACCTACAAGGCCATCGATGCTCCCGTCGGCTCTTACGTTTTGCAGAAACAGGAGGGCGTAACAGGATTCTATCTGGTGGGCGAAACTCAACCTTCCGTTAAAGCCTTCCGCGCTTATCTGAATGTCCCCGAATCAGGGGTTAAGGTATTTACCTTCTCGAGCGATGATGCGACCGGCATTAAAGACATTAAAGACCTTAAAGAATCTATTGTCACCTACAATCTGGCAGGCCAAATAGTAAACAAGGCTTCGAAGGGTATTTACATCAGGAACAACAAAAAAGTCATCCTCAAATAAAAGCGCTACATTATGAAACGATATATCAAGCCCAGTATAGCATTGCATCATGCAGAATGTATACAGATGATGGCAATTTCCATAATCAATGGCAAACCAGCCGACGATTCGGAAGTCATGACAAAAGAATATAGCGATTGGGACATCTGGGATAACTGATAACCAATCAAGCCTAGCAAAAGCCCTCTCCTTTCCTTGGAGGGGGCTTTTAAGTACCTGAAAGTTAAAGTACTTATAAGCAAAGATGCGCAATGTAACACTCTTTTTTTCGTTTAACTGTTCATTTTTAATTTATTTATCGTATCTTTGCACCCAGAAACAGACAGTGAACCGGCTTGTCGCTGCCACAAAAGGGAGAGGAAAGTCCGGGCAACACAGGGCATCCCGCTTCCTAACAGGAAGAGGTCCGCAAGGGTCAGTAAGTGCAGAAGAAAATAACCGCCTCCTTCCAGAGGTAAGGGTGAGAAGGTGAGGCAAGAGCTCACCAGGTCGGCAGTGATGTCGATGCTGTGCACGCCGGGAGTTGAAAGTTCATGTAAACCAGCGACCAAAAGAGAGGGCGGCCCGCTCGAGCTGGAGGGTAGAACGATAGAGGATAGTGGCGACACTGTTCCTAGATAAATGACAAGCATCCTTTCACGAGGATACAGAACCCGGCTTACAGGTTCACTGGCTTTTCTTTTCTGAATGATATGGTAAGTCTAGAACATATATGGAGCGTCAATGAGAAGCGACTAAGTTTTCTCGAGAAATTGGGGCTAAGAATACTGAAGCGGTTCGTAATTACATGGGAATGTGTAAGGAAAAACCGCATCCTGAACTATGCATCTGCTCTTACTTATAGCAGCATGCTTGCAGCTGTTCCTGTGCTCGCCATCATCTTTGCTATTGCCAGAGGTTTCGGCTTTGACGCCATCATTGAGAATAAGTTGAGAAGTTCACTGGAAGCCAATCCCGATATTGTTGATACGATTCTCTACTTTGTTGATTCGTATCTGCAAAACACCAAAGGTGGCGTCTTCATTGGCATTGGTTTGATATTTTTGCTCTACACTTTACTTTCTCTTACCGCAAATATCGAGGAGGCATTCAATACAATATGGTACGTAAAGCGCTCTCGAAGCATCTATCGTCAAATCATCGATTACTTTGGTGTCTTCCTGCTTCTCCCATTTGTTGTGGTGATTATAAGTGGTTTGGGAATCTTCTTGCAGACGTTCCGAACCTTTTTGCCTGACACTCAGTTGCTCAGCAAGACAATGACTTTCATCTTGCATGTCTCTCCAATTGTCTTTGCTATTATAGTTTTCATGTTGCTTTTCACATTGATGCCAAACACTCGCGTCAAATGGAAGCACACAATATGGCCAAGCATTTTGACTGGAACGGTGTTCATGATTGTGGAGTGGGTATATGTACATTACCAGATAAAGTTGAGTGCCTACAACGCCATCTATGGTTCGTTCGCCGCAATTCCTCTGTTCATGCTTTGGATGCAAATTTCCTGGTGCATCTGTCTCTTTGGAGCACAACTCTGTTATGCCAACCAAAGCCTGCACACATACGCTTTCGAACGAATCAGCGACGAGTTGAGCCGACGTTATCGTGATACCCTTATCCTGTTGCTGATGAGCCGAATCTGCAAGCATTTCTCAAACGGCTTGAAGCCTTTTACGGCACATAGATTGGCTGTCGATACGCACTTGCCAGACAGTCTTGTTGGCATTCTTCTTGCTGAATTGACAGAGATTCAACTGCTTGTCGAGACCCGCAACGAACCTGGTGACGAGCCATATTACTTGCCAGCTATCGATATTCATCGTATTACGGTCGGAATGGTCACTCGTCGCATCGATTCTCACGGCATAGAGAATCCGTCACTCGTTTGGCAAACTGGCACACCTGAATGGGATGCGTTGCGCAGTCTTCGCTACGAAAACGAGGATGCTCTCCTGATTGACTTATAGTTGGCAAACGAAGGTGAAGTGCCCTTCGAAAGCCTGTTCGCAACTTGGACGCGAACGGAAAAGGCCAAAGATTGTGCTACCACTACCACTCA
>CACXUA010000071.1 GCA_902770725.1 uncultured Bacteroidales bacterium
TACATTTTCGGAAAGGCTCACCTACCTTTTCTGCCAGATAGGTTGACTCAACACATACAATAAGGCAATCAGGCTGCTGCAATTCGGCGCAAAGCACGTTTAGTTGGACGATACAGCTTGTTAAGTATCGCCTGTTTTCCCTAATTAAACTTAAAATAAGCACGAAATGCTGATTTAATTCTTAATTAATAGGCCATAATTCCTGATTTCTTCGTATCTTTGCACCTTGAAAATACATGTACACGCAATGCGCACAAGAAAAATAATACGAGTAACTGCGGTAACACGCTGCTTCCTCTGGTTTATGGCACTGGTGGTTTTGGCATCATCTTGCTCCAAAGAAGACAGCGTGGCAACGCCCAACAACGACTACTGCTACATAAAGTCTGTGACGCTGGGAACCGTCAAACGCAAGACAGGAACCCTCAACACATCTTTCACAGGCAGCACCTACGAGATGACCATCGATCAGCGTGCCTGCACCATCGAGAATCGCGATTCCCTTCCCTTCGGAAGCCAGCTCTCCAGAGTCACTGCCACCATCACTTTCGACGGTTCGATGCTTGCATATTGCGAAGTTGGCACAAGCAATTGGATAGCCTACAATGCCACAGACAGTCTCGACCTGACGAAACCCTTGCTGCTCAGGCTGACGAGCAACGACAAACAAAGCGAACGCATCTACACCTTCAAAGTCAACGTTCACAAACAAGAAGGCGACTCCCTCTATTGGAACAAGTGCGAGAGCGAAGAGTTGCTTGCAGGAAAGACCGACATGAAAGCATTCGTCATGAATCGCAAACTGATGGTTCTCGGAAAGGAATCGACCGAAATCGTCCTCCTCGAACGCTCTGGAATTGAAGCAACCGGCACCTGGGAAGAGACCGTAACAGACCTGCCAGCCGAAACCGACGTGCAAACCCTTCGTCAGCAAGGCAACAACCTTTATGTCAGCACAAGCGACGGTAAAATCTTCTCCTCGACAGATGCCAAAGAATGGACACAAGCAGGATCCTGTCCAGCAAGCGAACTGACGCTCATCGAGAAGACAAAGAACTTCTTCTACGTCATTTCCGACGGCAAACTGCTGAGTTCTGAAGACGGAACGAACTGGAACGAAGAAGAACTCGACACAGAAGCCTCGATGCTGCCGCAGACAGAAATCAGGGCATTGACAGTAGAGCAAAACAACGGCAATACTCGCATCATCCTGGTTGGCCAAAGAGAAGGCAGCGACAACGCCGTAGTCTGGAACAAGATGTGGAACGAAAGCGAGCCCGAATTCGAGGCTCAATGGATATTCTTCCCCCTAAGTCCCGACAACAAAGTCCCATGTCCGCTGCTCAACGATTTCAATCTGCTCCCCTATGACGGCAATTGCATCGCATTTGGCGGAGCATCCATCGACGGTACATGGAAAGCGCTCGACGCAATGTTCGTCAGCAAAGACTACGGCATCACCTGGCGTCCAAGCACAGAAATACGCATGCCTGCCAAGTTGAAAGGCACAGAAGACTGCATCACAAGCACTGTCGACGAGAACAACTTTATCTGGATAATCACAAACGCACAAGTATGGCGAGGAAGACTGAACAGACTTGGTTTCGCACAGCAATAGCCCTCTGCTGCCTGATCTTCTGCTTTGCAGCAAAAGCTGAAGACGAGGTTGAATACAAGATGGACATGGGCGTAGGACTTGGCGGCTGCTTCTACATGGGCGACGCCAATGGTGTTCCCTTTGCCAACCTCAGCGCAATGGGAGCTATCACAGCTCGCCGTATCCTCAATCCACGCATGGCCGTCAAGACAAAACTCGCTTTCGGACACATTCACGGCACTTCCGAGGGATTCCTTCCAACTGATGCATATAGCCAGACTCCTGAAGGAGGTACTCCTGCACAAGTAAAGTTCTCCAGAAACGTCATGGACATTGGCGCACAATTCGAACTGAACTTCTGGGGCTTCGGAACAGGAGTGGGCTACAAAGGCAACAGCCGCATCACCCCATACATCCTTGCCGGACTTGGCGTCACCCTTGGCATGGGAGGCGGAGGAGGCTTCTGTGGCGGCATGAACATTCCTGTCGGCCTTGGCGTGAAATACAAACTCAAGCCTCGCATCAATCTCGGTTTCGAGTGGACCATGCGTTTCAGCACGACAGACAAACTCGATGCAACAGCCGAAGGAACACAATTGAACGACCCATTCGGTGTGAAAAGCGGATTCCTCAAAAACAAAGATACCTATAGTTTCGCCATGTTCTTCATTACATACGACATGTTCCCGAAACTCCGCAAATGCAACAATTAGTAAAGTAAGAATAAACAATATGGACTTTGAAGCAAAGATCGACGCAAGTCAACTTGACAGAAACAACATACCACAATCCATAGCCATCATCATGGACGGCAATGGACGTTGGGCACAGGAAAGAGGGCTCCCACGTTCAAGCGGACACCTGCAAGGAGTGGACAACGTGACACGCATCACTTCCGAATGCGCAAGGCTGGGAGTTAAATACTTGACAATGTACACCTTCTCCACCGAAAACTGGAACCGCCCAGAAGCAGAAGTAAAAATGCTGATGGGGCTTGTGGTCGATAAACTCGAGGATGAGATCTTCATGAAGAACGATATCCGTTTCCGTTACATCGGTGACCTCGAGAGACTGCCTGCACCAGCACGCCAAAGAATCTTGGACTGCATGGAAAACACCAAGAACAACAAACGCATGACAGCCATCACAGCCCTCAACTACAGCAGTAGATGGGAATTGACCAAAGCTATGCGAGACGCTGTTCGTGAGGCTCAAGCAGGACACATAAAGCCCGAGGATATCAACGAGGAATACGTTTCGAATCATCTCGAAACCAACTTCATGCCAGACCCCGACTTGCTCATCCGAACAGGTGGAGAACTGCGTATCAGCAACTATCTGCTTTGGCAATGCGCCTATAGCGAGTTCTATTTCTGTGACACCTTCTGGCCAGACTTCCACGAGGAAGACCTCCACAAAGCCATTGCTTCTTACCAGCAAAGACAAAGACGTTTTGGCATGACTGGAGAACAAGTGACCAAAGGCTAAACACAATAAGAAACTACTGCAAAAGAAAAAGTGAAAAGGACTTACCTCATATTATTAAGCCTCTTCGGATTGCTCCTCCCGACGCTCTCGCAAGTAGTGCGTCGCGAAGTTGCTCCAGATATTGACTACAGCCGTACGCCAAGACAATACTACATCGGCCAAATTACTATCGATGGTGTCAAGAATTACGACGAACGTCTTCTCATTGGCCTCAGCGGACTGGCAGAAGGACAAAAGATAGATATTCCTGGCGAAGAAATAACAAAAGCCGTAAAACGATATTGGCGTAACGGACTCTTCAGCAATGTGGCAATCAGTGTGGACAGCCTTGTTGGCGACTCTGCATACCTTCATATTCAACTCACCCAACGGCCGCGCATCTCTGAAATCAACTACAATGGCGTAAGGAAGAACGAGCGCGATGACCTAAAGGAGAAACTGGGATTGGTGAAGGACAATCAGTTGACACCCAACATGATTGACCGCGCAAAGATTCTCGCACAAAGATATTTCTCTGAGAAAGGCTTCAAGAACGCCGAGATAAACATCGTCCAGAGAGATGATGCAGGAGCACCAGACAAGATCATCGTAGATGTTAATGTCGAGAAGAAAGACAAGGTTAAGATCAACCGCATTTACATCACTGGCAACGAACATCTTAGCACCAAGAAAATAAAAGGCAACATCATCAAGCCTGGCGTTCTGAAGAAGATACACGAAAAGCATTCTATGGCCGGTTGGTTCAGAAGTAAGAAGTTCGTTGATGCAAAGTACAAGGAGGCAAAAGAGAACCTACTTGTAAAATACGGAGAACTGGGTTACCGTGATGCTATTATCGTTGCAGACAGTGTCGTGCCATATAAAGAGCAGAACGTAAACATCTACCTCAGCATCGAGGAAGGACAGAAGTACTACATTCGCAACATTGAATGGGTAGGAAACACGCTCTATCCGACTGATGGCCTTAACCAAGAGTTAAGGATGAAGAAGGGCGATGTCTACAACCAGAAACTTCTCAACGACCGTCTGTTGGCTGACGAGAATGCCGTTGGCAATCTATACTACAACAATGGCTACGTCTTTTCTAAGCTGGAACCGGTTGAGACAAATATCGTAGGTGACTCCGTTGATTTAGAGATTCGAATCTATGAAGGACCGCAAGCACACATCAGCCACGTTCGCATTACCGGTAATGACCGCGTCTATGAGAACGTCGTTCGAAGAGAACTCCGTAACAAACCTGGTGACCTGTTCTCAAGAGACGCACTTATGCGTTCATATCGTGAACTTGCATCACTTGGGCATTTCGACGAGAATATCGACCCGAAAGTTGAGCCAGACCAAGTGAACGGTACCGTTGACATCAACTGGGGTCTTACACAAAAGAGTAACGACCAGATTGAGTTCTCTCTTGGCTATGGACAAACGGGCGTAATCGGACGCATCGGACTTAAGTTCAGCAACTTCTGCATGGCCAACCTCTTCAGTAAGAAAGGACTTCGCAGAGGAGTAATGCCTATGGGTAACGGCGAAACCTTTAGCATCAGTGGACAGACAAACGGTCGATACTATCAGTCGTACAGTATCAGCTACATGAACCCATGGTTTGGCGGAAAACGTCCGAACGCATTCAACCTAAGTGCCTTCTTCTCGAAGCAAACCGACGTAAGCGACAACTACTATAATTCTGCCGCATACAACAACTACTATAATAGTTTCTTGGGAGGCTACTACGGCATGGGTAGCGGATACAACTATTATGACAACTACTACGACCCCGACAAATACGTAATGCTCTTCGGCATGTCTGTAGGTTGGGGAAAACGATTGCGTTGGCCGGATGACTGGTTCAACCTTTCTCTGGAATTAAGTTATACACGTTACATGCTGAAGAACTGGCAGTACTTCCTCATGTCAAACGGCAACTGCAACAACATCAACCTCGGTGTGACCTTAAGCCGAAACAGTAGCGACAACCCAATCTATCCCAGAAAGGGTTCTGAAGTCATGTTCAGCGTCTCACTGACTCCACCATATAGTGCTTTCATAAAGAAAGATTATGCGAACCTTGCCACAAACAGCAACAGTCCGACATACAATAAAGAATTGCAGGAAAAGTACACCTGGATTGAATACCACAAGTGGAAATTCAAGAGCCGCACATATACTGCATTGGGCAGTGGAAACAAATGTTTCGTTTTGTCCACGCGTGTTGAGCTCGGCATTCTTGGTCACTACAATAAGGACAAGCGCTCTCCCTTCGAAACATTCTATGTCGGTGGAGACGGAACCAGTGGTTACAGCACGACCTATGCTACAGAAACGATTGGCTTACGCGGTTACGACAATGGTTCGCTAACGCCAAGAGGAGCCGCAGGTTATGCTTACGATCGTTTCACTGTCGAGTTGCGCTACCCATTCATCCTGAGTCCAAGCACCAATCTTTATGGTACAGTCTTTGCAGAGGCCGGCAACGCATGGAGCGAAATCAAGGACTTCAACCCTCTTGATATGAAACGCTCCGTCGGTATAGGCGCCCGTATCTTCCTGCCTATGGTCGGTATGCTTGGCATTGACTGGGCTTACGGCTTCGATAAGTTATATGGCAGCAAAACATATGCCGGAAGTCATTTCCACTTCGTTCTCGGACAGGAATTCTAAAGAAACCTAAACATATAATTATAAACCAAAACTGAAACAATTATGAAGAAGATTTTGATTGCAATGCTGATACTGCTTAGCAGTTCATCAGTTTGGGCACAAAAGTTTGTTCTGGTCGATATGGACTACATCCTGAAGAACATTCCCGCCTACGAGCGCGCCAATGAGCAACTCAATCAGGTGAGCAAGAAGTGGCAGGCAGAAGTTGACGTCCTGACCACAGAAGCGCAAACCCTATACAAGAACTATCAGTCGGAAGCTGTCTTCCTCAGCGAAGAGCAGAAGACTAAGCGTGAAGATGCCATCGTTGCGAAAGAGAAGGAAGCTGCTGAACTGAAGAAGAAGTATTTCGGTCCTGAAGGTGAACTCTACAAGAAGCGCGAGAGCCTGATGGCTCCCATTCAGGAGGAGATTTATAATGCCGTCAAGGACATTTGCGACCTCAAAGGCTACAGCCTTGTCTTGGACCGTGCTAGCGATGCCGGCATCATTTTCGCAAGCCCGAAGATTGACATCTCGAATGAAGTCCTGACCAAGCTTGGATATAATTAAGAGACAACAGACTATAGACAACAGACAATAGAAATAAAGAATAACTAATAAACTCACAAACTTATAAACTTAAAGATGAAAAAGATTCTGATTGCCATCCTTATGATGGCTCCCATGAGCCTTTGCGCTCAGAAGTTTGCTCACTTCAACACCGCAGACATCATTCCCAACATGAAGGAATACACCACTGCTCAGGAAGAGATGCAGAACATGCAGAAGCAGTATGAGGACGACATGAAACTCATGCAGGACGAACTGCAGAAGAAGAGCGAAGAGTACCAGAAGGAACAAGCTAACCTGCTGGACAACGTACGTCAGCGCCGTGAACAGGAGTTGAACGACCTCTACACACGTCTGCAACAATCCTATCAGGACAACCAGGCTGCTCTGCAGAAAGCACAGTCAGAAAAGATGAGTGCTATCAGCGAGAAGGTGCTTGCTGTAGTGAAGAAGATTGGCGAAGAAGGCGGCTATGTATATATCGTAGACACCAGCGCTGGCGTAATCCCCTACGTTAGCACAACCCTGAGCACAGACATCACCGAGCAGGTAAAGAAAGAATTAGGCATACAATAACCCTTTTAACTTCAAGCCTATGAAACGCTTGTCATTCATTCTTCCACTATTGCTGTTTTGTGTCGCGAGTCAGGCACAGATTCAGTTCGGCTACATCAGCTACGAGCAAGTGCTCAAGGAAATGCCCGAATATGCTCAGGCAACGCAAGATCTGGCAGCCTTGAAGGCCAAATACGAGGCTGAAGCACAAAAGGGCGAGGAGGAGTTCCAGCAGAAGTTTGTGGACTTCCTGCAGGGACAGAAAGACTTCCCGCAAGCTATTATGCAAAAGCGTCAGGCTGAGTTGCAAGCATTGATGGACAATGGCGTAGCATTCCGCATGAAGTCGCAGGAACTGATTGCTCAGGCTGAGAAAGACATGATGCAGGAAGCCCAGAAGCGCCTGAACCGTGCCTTGCTCGAGGTGGGTGTGGAATTGGGCTATGGCTACATTCTCAACACCGACAACAACATTTGCCCATACATTAATCCTGTAGTGGGTGTTGACGTTACGAACATCGTTCGCAAGAAACTCGGCTTGGCAACTGCCACAGAAACAGAGACGGCTTCTCCCATCCCAGCTCAGGAAGGTACAGGGAACTAAGGAGGCTGGCGTGCAAGAGATGGCTGTCCAATTGTTCCAGACAGGAGAAGTCGGCCCAATTGGAGTCTTCGACTCGGGTTATGGCGGACTGACTGTCTTGCGTGAGATTCGCAGGACTCTGCCTCAGTATGACTATCTTTATCTTGGAGACAATGCGAGAGCCCCTTATGGCACACGTTCCTTTGAGGTCGTCTACGAGTTCACTCGACAAGCCGTTCGCTATTTGTTCGAGCAAGGTTGCCATTTGGTGATACTGGCTTGCAACACGGCTTCCGCCAAGGCACTGCGCACAATTCAGCAGGTTGACCTTCCAAAGTTTGACCCCAAGCGAAGGGTCTTGGGAGTGATACGCCCGACGGTTGAAGTTGTTGGGGAGCTGTCAAAGTCCCGTCATGTCGGCATCATGGCAACGGAAGGCACCATTCGCAGCTGCACCTACGAACTTGAGATAGCAAAGCTCTGGCCCGACATACAGGTGACGGGCGAGGCATGTCCGATGTGGGTTCCGCTTGTCGAGAACAATGAATATGAGAGCCCTGGAGCAGATTACTTCGTCAGGACACGCATTGAGCATCTGATGAGCCTCGACCCACTGATAGACAGCGTCATCCTTGGCTGCACACATTATCCCCTCCTGCTTGGTAAGATTCGTCAGTTCATGCCGGAAGGGGTGAAGATAATTGAGCAGGGCGGTTATGTGGCACAGAGTCTGAAGGACTATCTCCTCCGCCATCCTGAGATGGAAAAGCGCCTCACTAAAGAAGGTACCATTCGATTCCTTACAACAGAGCGAGCTGAGCAGTTCCAGCAGAAAGCCGCCATTTTCATGGGCGAAGGACTGGATGCAGAAAGGATTACCTTATAATAAAATATGGTACTTTACCGAAATTCGCGCCACTCCACATCAAGGCTTTCTGCCACCAGCACATGACAGAAAGACCATCAATAGGCAAAAAAAAGCACAGATATCTTTGCATACATAAAAAAAAGTGATACATTTGCATTGTTAATGCACAGATAAAAGACTATCACCCTACAAAAAGGAATGAAAAGCGACACTATAGTCATAATCCCGACCTACAACGAGAAGGAGAACATCGAGGCAATCATTCGTGCCGTCACATCGTTGGAGAAGCCATTCGACGTCCTTGTTATCGACGATGGAAGTCCGGACGGAACAGCTGATATCGTAAAAGGTCTCCAGAAAAAGGATGAACTTTCCGAACGCGTCTATCTTGTTGAGCGCACGGGAAAGTTGGGGCTTGGTACGGCTTACATCTGCGGCTTCAAGTGGGCGCTGGAGAACGGCTATGACTATGTGATTGAGATGGATGCCGACTTCAGTCACTCGCCCAACGATTTGCCCAGGCTCTATGCAGCTTGCCACGATGAGGGCTACGATGTTTCTGTAGGCAGCCGATACATTACGGGCGTGAACGTCGTGAACTGGCCTATCGGACGAGTACTCATGTCGTATTACGCTTCGGCCTACGTACGTACTGTCCTTGGCATTTCTCTGCGAGGGTTATGCCTTCCAGATTGAGATGAAATACACGGCTCTGCGCCTTGGTTTCAAGATAAAAGAGGTTCCCGTTGTCTTTGTGAACCGCGAGTTGGGCACAAGCAAGATGTCTGGCGGAATCTTCAGCGAAGCGCTCTTCGGAGTGTTGAAATTGCGCTTCAAGAAGTATAAGAGAAACAAGTAAATGGAGATCGGAGAGAAGACAAAGGAGTTGATCCACCACCAAGAGACACGTCAGTTCGTCCGTTTCTGCATCGTTGGCGGTACCTGCGCTCTGATAGACGCAGCCATCTTCTATGTCGTGCGTCTTTTCGCCCCCTATCAAGTGGCGCTCATCTCCGGCTATCTCATCTCATTCTGTGCCAACTATTTCCTCACCGTCTATTGGACGTTCCACACGAAGTCCTCAATGCGTAACCTGGCTGGCATCATCGGAGCGCACATGTTCAACCTGTTTGTGGTGCGAATGGGACTGATGCTCCTGTTCGTCGAACTGCTCGGACTGAAGGACTCCATTGCCTACATCCCGATGGCTACCATCAGTGCGGCGGGCGATAGTATTTCAAGCCTTGGCTTCTGCGTTGACCAGCAGCGACTCGCCGACGGTCTCGAGCTTGCTTTCCCCGATAGGAGCAGCCTCGGCAGCCTGTACGCGGAAGCTCAGGACGGGACCTTCCTCGCCGCTGAAGAGACTGCCGTCGATGTCGCTGACAAG
>CACXUA010000072.1 GCA_902770725.1 uncultured Bacteroidales bacterium
TGATAAATTATCGATAAAAATCATTCATTGTATGCAGAAAAAGTCTATCTTTGTACCTAAAAGAAGTGACTTAACGCACATACATTATCATATTATTAACTTAAAACGATTAAAATTATGAAGAAAAAGTTTATTTGCGCCGTTTGTGGATATATCTATGAAGGCGATGCTGCACCCGAACAGTGCCCCATCTGTAAGGCTCCTGCCTCGAAGTTCTCTGAACTGAAGGACGATGCTGACATGACTTACGCTACCGTTCACAAGATTGGTGACGGCAAGCCCGAAGGCGTTTCAGAAGAGATGATTCAAGACCTGCGCAACCATTTCAACGGAGAATGTGGCGAGGTTGGTATGTATCTGGCAATGGCTCGTCAGGCTGACCGCGAAGGCTATCCCGAGATTGCCGAGGCTTTCAAGCGCTATGCATTCGAAGAGGCAGACCATGCAAGCCGTTTCGCAGAACTGTTGGGCGAGTGTGTTTGGGACACCAAGACAAACCTCGAGAAGCGCGCTGCTGCTGAGGCTGGTGCTTGCGAAGACAAGTTCCGCATCGCCAAGAACGCTAAGGCTGCAGGTTTCGATGCCATTCACGACACCGTTCACGAGATGGCAAAGGACGAAGCCCGTCATGGTGCTGGTTTCGCAGGCTTGCTGAAACGTTATTTCGGCAAGTAAAGATTCAGAGAATCTGCTGAAAAACAACTACCGACTGCCATCCTTCTGGGCTCTTCAACCAGTCCTGCAGGGTGGCAGTCTCTTTGTATCCGCACTTCTTGAAAAGCCCTACTGAAGCCTGATTGTTCGTCGGAACGAGGGCATAGAGTTGATGAATGCCCAAATGTGTCGAGGCATAATCGGCAAGCAGACGAAGTGCTTCGCTAGCATAGCCCAGCCGTTGCTGCTCTGGAACCACAACGATTCCCACTTCGGCACGATGATGCTGAGGGTCGTACTTCTGCAAATCGACAAAGCCGATGCTGATACCTTCGGACGTTTCAAGCACAAGCCGGAGCTGTCGGTCGTGGAAAAAGTCGTTCGTGCTCTCGGCAATATACTGCTTGAGGGCAAAATGCGAGAAAGGCACAGAAGCCAGTCCGAGTGGCCACAACTCAGTATCATTCTCGATGAGATACATCAAGTCGAGGTCCTCGGGCTCTATCGCTCTCAGTTTCAGCTTGTTATTCTTTAGCATTGCGTTTGATGTCTATCAAAGGGAACACAAGAGCGATAGCCAAGATGCCAAGTCCATAGAGCTGCGATGTATCGTCGTACTTGAAGTAGAGGAACATCACAAATGCGGCAGCGACAGCGATTGCGGCCAAACGGATGTAGGCATTCACTTTCCTATAACGAATGGCAAAGAACGCTGCAAGCAGGATGCAAGCCGCACAAATCAAAGTAAGGATGTAAGTTATCATAGCGTAGTTCGAAAAGTTAACGTGGATAGTTTGTAAAGTTAACGTGTTAAGTTTGGCAATTAAGCGTGTTAAGTTGGGCAATTTAACGTGTTAAGTTTGGCAATTACCTTAAGGTATTTGAGCAAATAGGTTAGTGTCTTTTACGCACCAAACGGGATTCTTCCTGCAAGAGCCCTGCCCAAGGTCACTTCGTCGGTGTATTGCAGTTCATCATTTTGTGCGATTCCTCGAGCAATGACAGTCACTTTGACGCCCGTTTCTTCCAGTTTCCTGTAGATATAATAGTTGGTGGTATCGCCTTCCATCGTGGGACTGAGAGCAAGGATGACTTCCTCCACTCCACCTTTTTTGACGCGCTCCACGAGACTTTCAATCTGCAAATCGCTGGGACCAATGCCGTCCATCGGACTGATAACACCGCCAAGTACATGATAGAGTCCGCGATACTGCATCGTGTTCTCGATAGCCATCACATCCTGAACATTCTCAACCACGCAGACAAGACTGGCGTCTCGAGATGGATTGCTGCAGATTTCACATCGTTCATCATCGCATATATTGTAGCAGACCTGGCAATAATGCACGCCTCGACGCATTTCAACCAGGCTCTCTGCCAACGCCTCTACCCTCTCCTCATCTTGACGAAGCAAGTGAAGAGCCAAGCGAAGAGCCGTCTTGCTGCCTATTCCAGGCAAGCGATTGATTTCCATTACGGCTTTCTCGAGAAGCTGTGAAGAATAGTGGGACTGCATCATCTTTATAAGAGTCCTTTGCTGGATGGGAGTTGGAAATGTGTTACATCTCTGCGGACAGCCATTCTCAAGCTGCGAGCAAACGCTTTGAAGATGCCTTCTATCTTGTGGTGTTCGTTCTGACCTTCTGCCTTGATGTTCAGATTCATCGCTGCGCTATCGGACAGACTTTTGAAGAAGTGCAGGAACATTTCTGTTGGCATCTCACCGACTTTCTCGCGATGGAACTCAGCATCCCACACCAGCCAAGGTCTTCCGCCAAAGTCAAGGGCAACTTGACAAAGGCAATCATCCATCGGTAAGCAATAGCCGTAACGCTCTATGCCACGCTTGTCGCCAAGAGCTTTGCGGATACATTCGCCCAAAGCCAACGCCACATCTTCGATTGTATGATGCTCATCCACTTCGAGGTCGCCATTACAACGAATGTATAGGTCTGTCATTCCGTGCTTTGCAATCTGCTCGAGCATGTGGTCGAAGAAGCCAAGTCCAGTCTGAATGTCGCTCTTTCCGTTGCCGTCGAGACACACCCTCACCTCAATATCCGTTTCCTTTGTAGTACGCTTGACTGTTGCAGTTCGCTCTCCAGCAAAGAGGAGTTCTGTAATCTTCTGCCAATCCAGCTCTTCTGAAAGTATGAGACTGCGGCAACCGAGGTTCTCTGCAAGCTTAGCATCCGTTTGTCTGTCACCAATGACGAAGCTTCCAGCCAAGTCGTAATTGCCTGTCATATAGTCAGTAAGCATACCTATTCCAGGCTTACGGGTTGGGAGATTGTCCTTCGGAAAACTCCTATCAATATGAATAGCGTCGAAAGTTATACCTTCGCCTTTCAGGATGTCGAGCATGAGGTTTTGTGTGGGCCAGAAAGTATCTTCGGGATAGCTCTCCGTTCCGAGTCCGTCCTGATTGCTCACCATAACGAAAAGGAAGTCGGTGTGCTGGCGAAGGAACTTCAAGGCACTGATGACTCCAGGCACGAAACTGAACTTCTCGAAGCTATCAATCTGTTCATCAGATGGTTCGCGAAGTATTGTGCCGTCTCGATCAATAAAAAGAATCTTTTTCAATTCACAATTCATAATTTATAATTCAAAAGCGGAGTTAGAGGGGGTATTGTCCTCCCATTTAGAGGAGTTAGAGGGGGGCTATTTAAAGAAGCGCAGAGCTCCGAGCAATTCGTTGTTTTCCTGTCGCGTTCCTATCGTGATGCGAAGGCAGTCTTTGCAAAGCTGAACACGCGTTCTGTTACGCACAACTATGCCTTGTTCAATGAGATAGCGATAGATGGCGTTGGCGTCGGTCACCCTGACAAGCACGAAATTGGCATCAGTCGGGAAGACTTTCAGCACGATTGGAAGTTCTGCTAAGGCTGGAAGAACATGTTCGCGTTCGCGTTTAATTTGTGCAAGCCAACCATCGATTGCAGCGAAATCGGCCAGCAATGCCAGCGCTTTCTCCTGAGTCAGCAAGTTGACGTTATAGGGATACTTCACCTTATTGAACAAGCCGATGATTTCTTCGCTTGCAAAGGCCATTCCAAGTCGGATTGCTGCCGATGCCCATGCCTTGCTGAAGGTGTTGAGTACGACGAGATTCGGGTAGTTGTCGAGCAAACTGCGGAAAGGCTGATTGGTCGAGAAGTCGCAATATGCCTCGTCAATCACCACGATTCCTTCAAACGAAGTCAGCACTTCATGAATGGTTTCGCGAGGGAAATCGTTGCCAGTTGGATTGTTTGGAGAGCAAATCCAAATCACCTTTGTATGCGAATCAGTTGCATTCAGTAATGCTTTAGTATCGATTTGCCAATCCTCTGATAATGGAACACTTCTGTACTCTACATTGTTGATGTCGGCACACACCTTATACATCCCATAAGTCGGAGCAATTGCCACAACATTATCTTCATTTGGATTGCAGAAGATGCGATAGATGAGGTCGATGGCTTCGTCGCTTCCGTTGCCCAAGAATATCTGTGAAGGACGGACTCCCTTCAATGGTGCAAGACGCTCTTTCAGTTTCTCTTGCAATGGGTCGGGATAGCGATTTATCGGGTCATTGTAGGGATTCTCGTTCGCATCGAGAAAGACGTGAGCATCCATGCCCTTGAATTCATCGCGAGCACAACTGTATGGTTCGAGTGCCCAAATGTTAGGGCGAACTAATGATTCCAGAGTCTTCATAGGCTTTCCTTTCTCAAAGTCATTGCGTTCTTGTGTGCATCCAGTCCTTCCGCTTCAGCCATCAGCTCCACAGCTTTGCCAATAGAGCGAATGCCTTCTGCTTGAATGTGCTGGAAAGTTATTTTGCGACAGAAGCTGTCGAGGTTCACGCCACTATAAGCCACAGCATAGCCGTTGGTGGGTAAGGTGTGGTTCGTTCCGCTTGCATAGTCTCCGGCACTCTCAGGAGTGAGCGAACCGAGGAAGACACTTCCTGCATTCACAACTTTTTGGGCAAGTTCCATATAGTTGGAAGTCTCGATGATGAGATGTTCTGGAGCATAACGATTGGTGATTTCCATCATCTCGTCGTCATCACGAACCACGATTGCTTTGCTGTGTTCAAGGGCTTTGGCGGCAATGTCCTTCCTTGACAAGAGCGCAAGTTGACGCTCCACTTCTGCCTCTACCCTTTTAGCCGTCTCTTCGCTCTTGCAAACAAGCAGCACTTGACTGTCGATGCCATGCTCTGCTTGGCTGAGAAGGTCTGCGGCAACGAATGAAATGTTGCTCGTCTCGTCTGCCAGAACCTCCACTTCACTTGGACCTGCAGGCATATCGATGGCAACATCATGCAAGCTTACTTGCTGCTTTGCACACATCACAAACTGGTTGCCAGGACCGAATATCTTATAGACTTTTGGCACGCTTTCCGTACCATAAGCCATCGCTCCTATTGCTTGAACGCCGCCAATCTTGTAGATTCTGTTGACGCCAGCAATTCTGGCTGCCACAAGTATGGCTGGATTGACGCTTCCGTCTTTGGCTGGAGGTGTGCAGAGGACAATGTCTCGGCAACCTGCTATCTTAGCCGGAGTGGCAAGCATGAGGACTGTGCTGAACAGAGGAGCCGTACCGCCTGGAATGTAGAGGCCAACCTTCTCGATTGCCACAGCTTTTTGCCAGCACTCCACACCATCGACGACCTTAACATGTTCACCTTCGAAGCGCTGTGATGCATGGAAGCGTTCGATGTTCTGATGAGCAATGCGGATGGCTTCCTTGAGTTCGTCGCTGACCAGTTTCTCAGCCTCTTGCATCTCAGTTTCGCTAACAGCCAGATCATCGAGGTTCACCTTGTCGAAGCGTTCCTCATATTCCTTGACTGCAGCATCTCCGCGCTCTCGAACATCCTGAAGCACAGCCGAGACTGTTGCACCAAGTTCCGAAGCATCACGAACAGGACGCTTCAGCAAAGCATCGAGTTCCTCTTTAGCAGGATATGTGTAGATTTTCATTACGGTATCATCTTTTCGATGGGAACGACCAGGATTCCTTCAGCTCCGAGTTGCTTCAGTTCGCGAATGATTTCCCAGAAGCGCTTCTCCTCGATGACTGTGTGAACACTGCTCCAACCTTCGGTTGCGAGAGGCATCACGGTTGGGCTCTTCACGCCTGGAAGAACAGCGACAATCTCCTTCACCTTATCAGTCGGGACATTCATCAGCACGTACTTCTTATCTTCGGCAGCCTTGACTGCTTCGATGCGGAACAGCAACTCGTCGAGCACAGCCTGCTTCTCTTCATCAAGATTCTTGTTGGCGATGAGGATAGCCTCGCTCTTCATCACCGTTTCCACCTCGACAAGGTTGTTGCTGACCAGCGTTGAACCGCTGCTGACAATGTCGAAGATAGCGTCAGCCAGACCGATACCCGGACTGATTTCCACGCTGCCAGTGATGACATGAACATCGGCTACCAGTCGTTTTTCTTCGAGGAAGCGGCGCAGGATATTGGGATAAGAAGTGGCAATCTTCTTGCCTTCGAACCACTTCAAACCATAATAGCCGCAACCTTTCGGCACAGCAAGGGAGAGACGGCACTTGCTGAAGCCAAGAGGACGCACCACTTTCGCATCCTCAGCCCGTTCCTCATACTCGTTCTGACCGACTATTCCGAGGTCAGCCACACCACTTGCCACACTTTGAGGGATGTCATCATCGCGAAGATAAAGCACCTCGATTGGGAAGTTACTGCTCTGTACCAAGAGCGTTCGTTTGCTGCTGCTCACCTTAATGCCTGCTTCTGCAAGCAAAGCCATTGTATCTTCGAAGAGACGACCCTTCGACTGGACTGCTATTCTCAACATCTTATCATTTACCATTTAAACATTTACCATTTACAGACCCTCACCAAACCTCTCACTTTTAGGGGCAAGGCTATCCTTTATGAGGGTTGCGGTTTCTATTTCGGGCGCAAGGCTGCGATTAAGCGAGGACAATCAAATGCATTTGAATTGTCGAGCGAAAGCAGACTCGCGTTTTTCGGCCGCAAATTTACGAAATAAAGTTGAAAGTTGAAAATTGAGAGTTGAGAGTTTTCGCTTGAAGCGGATATTTCCGAACAAAAGTGCCTTTTCTCAGAAGAAACAGACATCGTTTATGACGTACGAGCCGACGTATTCGTTGAGTTTTTGGGCGATGCGTTTGTGCTCCATCATCAGGTTTTGGCGAAGCGGAGCACTCGTGAGCTGAACATGCAACTTGCTCTCCTTGACAAAGACCTGCTTCGTATAGCGCGAAATGGTCTTCCCCATCACCTCGGGCCAAGCCTCTGTAATGCGATATTCCAGCAAAGGCGTCTCCAAGCCCTCTTGCTTCAAGAAAGCCAACAAAACATCCTGAAAAGGCTGAGAGTTATACCTCATAATTCAAAATTGAAAATTGAAAATTGAAGATTGAATTCTTTCGCAAACTTAGGGCGTAGCCTTAACTATGAACTATGGACTATGAACTATGGACTCTAAACTTTAATCGCCCCTTTCTCCACGAAGAAAATCTTGTTGTCGCTCTTCATCGAAGCCAGGATAGCATCCAGATGGTCGCGATTGGTGTCCGTGATGAAGATCTGTCCGAAGCGCTTCCCACCTACCAGCTTCACAATCTGCTCCACCCTCTCCGCATCGAGCTTGTCGAAGATGTCGTCCAGCAAGAGCAAAGGAGTGGTCCGACTGCCAGTCCTGCTCAGGAAATCAAACTGAGCCAGCTTCAGGGCAATGAGGAACGTCTTGCTCTGTCCCTGACTGCCTTCCCTTCGCACAAGATATCCGCCTTGCAACATCTCGAGGTCATCCTTGTGGATGCCATGCAGGGAATAGCCGACAGCCCTGTCCTTGAAGCGGTCCTTCGTCAGCTGCTCCAGCAACGGACCTCTCTGCAACTGCGACACATAGCGAAGCTCCACCTGCTCCCTCTCCTTCGAGATCTCGTTGTAGAACTGCTGGAAGATGGGGATGAGCTCCGAGATGAACTCGCTACGCTTCTGGAAGATATACTCGCCCTCCCTGGCCATCTGCTCCTCGAAGACAAGGAACACCTCCGGGTCAATCTCCTCATCCTGCTTCAGCATCACATTCCTCTGCTGCAGAGCCCTGTTGTAGCGGAGCAGAGCCTCCGTATAAGCAGCGTCGTACTGACAGATCACCATGTCGATGAAGCGTCGCCGCTCATCGCTGCCACCACTGACGAGAATCTGATCCGACGGCGAGACCATGACCAGCGGAATCAGCCCGATATGCTCCGAGATGCGTCGGTAAGCCTTCTTGCCCCTTCGCACCACCTTCTTCTGCCCCACCTTCAGTCCGATGTGAATGTCCTCCTTCGCCCCATCCTCGTGCTCGTAGAGGCCTTGCAGCGACATAAACTCCTGCCCATGCCTGACGCACAGCATATCGATGCTGCTGCTGTAGCTGCGGCAGAAACTCAGGAAATGGATGGCATCCAGCACATTCGTCTTGCCCTCGCCGTTGTTACCGATGAAGCAATTCAGGTTGGGCGAGAAATGCAGCTCAGCCTCCGCAATGTTCTTATAATTAAATATGGTAAGGTCCGTCAGTCTCATTTCGACCACAAATTTAGTGCTTTTCTGGCGAACGACAAAGGGAAAACAAGTTTTTCTTATTTTATTTCCGAACGAAGCATGAAAATAGTGAAAAGTGAAAAACGAAAAACGAAAAATTAATCGTACCTTTGCAGAAAACTTAACCTTTAAACTTTTCAATTTTCAATTTTCAATTTTCAATTTTCTCATGTCCAACGACCTTATCTTCAACATTTGCGGCATCGTAGCCAGCGTAGGCATGGTGCTGGGTTATCTGCCCCAAGCCATAGAGACCATTCGCACGCGCAACACCGACGGCATCGCCCTTCCCACCTTCCTGATGATGGCAATTGGCGGCTTCGCCTTCATGATACAAGGGCTCATCCACAAGCCCGACATCATCTGGTCGCTCTTCCTGACCAACCTCATCACCTCGACCTGCAGCAGCATCGTCTTCGGCATCAAAATCTACAACGACTACTTCAAGGAGAAAAAGGACAAGACGTTGAAGGAATGTTAATGTTGCATGTATCGTTAACATTTAAAAGGGACTATACCCTAGATTTATTCTTCAAGATTATTATTAATAATAATCTTGACTATAGGAGTAGGGGGTACAGTCTGTGTTTTTTGTTGCACAACTATGCAACATTCTTGGCACGCTGAATTGCCCAACTTAACACGTCATATTGCTCAACTTAACACGTTAAATTTGGCATTTATCCAGCCCCAAAACTGCCATTTCTCTGCTTGAAGCGACAGTAATGCCGCCTTTATTATGCAGACTCGACGAAAGTCAACAAAAGCAACAAAAGCAACAAAGTCAACATCCCATTTCGACACACATTCTTTTCGTACCTTTGCAAAAGGGGAAGCATTAAGGGGCAATCAAAGGACAAAAAGAAAAGCTCCACTCATCTCGAATGGGGCTTTTCTTCATATGTTCTTATTATCTTAATTTCTTATTTTCTTAATTTCTTAATTTCTTCACTTCAGTATCTTCTTGCCGCCAACGATATTGATGCCCTTTTGCATCTTGCTCAGACGCTGACCAGCAAGATTGTATATGGCTCCCTCATTCTTCATTATTAATTCTTCATGCTTAATTTCTTTGATGCCGTCGGGGTCTATTGGTGTCACGGTCCAGGTGCTTCCTTCCTTCAAGACGTCCAGCATGTCGTCATAAGTAACCTACCTTCCGTTCCGCCTATACCGGCGGCACCCTTTCCGCCTACAGCTATTACCTCGCCACTGTTGATGTAGATGTCGCCACAATCGAAAGATCCTCCTATACCAGCTCCTCCCTCACTTCCTGATTGGTTGGTAGCGCCGTAGGCCATAAGCGTGCCGTCGCCATAGATTTGAAGCGAATGTCCATTCATTACATAAATGCCGGGAGTGCGTCCGAAGCTTCCGTGTATCCTGTTGACTCCAGTGAAGAAAATGCTTGCATCACCCATACAATAGATGCCGGGTCCCCAAGACCCATCCGACGTGTCGATTTCCACGTTCTGAAACCATACCGATGCACCGGGGAGGATGTAAACACACGCTTTGGGATTGGTGAGTTCACCATAAATCCCATCCATATTCCCCAGCTCTATTTTGCAATCGACAGTCGAGAGGTCGTAGGTGATGCCTGCGTCGAGTTCTCTATAGTCACCCCTGTTGTAGTGCATGTAGATGTAGTCGCCGCCAGCGCCTGCGTTCAAGTCATAGCCTTGACCATGTGTTATCCACATCGCATTGGAACTGTTAGAGTCGGCCCAGATGTCTGTAATGGCTTTATCGTCAATGTCAGTCTTGCTATAGTAAAGGTGGATGTACTTGCCTCCTGCATTGCTGTTGAGGTCGCCTTTCATTTCGACGAAATGGCTGGAACCCACATAGGGCACGAGATACATAATGTACTCTCCATCAGTGTAATGCTCGGGATAGCGACTGCCTTCTACGAGTGTGAGTCTGGTGATGTAATTATGATTGCGGCGGTCGTTGTAGTGCGCCGTCTTGTAAAGCAGATAGATGTAGTCACTGTTCTTGCCGCAACCCTTGTTCAGGTCGTAATCGACGAGTTTCCATCCGCTCAATCTGTATTCATTAATTAAGGCCTGAACCTCAGCATAGGTCTCGCCACCGATGAGCGTTACTTTGGTGACGAACTCTTCCGCCCAAGATGCAGCAGGCATACTCATCGAAAGCACGATAGCCAACAGCAGCCTTGCTGCCCGAGGCATCAATGATTTGCGTGTAATTGTTTCCATAAAAGGACCTCCTGTTTATTATTTGATGATATGTTTTACGATTTCGCTTGCAAAGATACGAATTTTTTTTTCTGAACAAAGCATATTATAAAAAAAACTTATAAATTTCAACCAGGCTGAAAGTCAACAAAAGCAAGGCTGCGATTAAGCGAGCACCATGAGAACTTGTTCTCTGATGGTCGAGCGTGAGCAGTCAAGACGAAGTCAACAAAAGCAACAAAAGCAACATTGCGATTTGAGAGAGAGCAAAGCCAAACTCGTTTGTTCCGTCTGCGCCTGAGCACCTACGGAGCGCAAGAACTTTGCCGAGCGCTAGGCTTGAAGACGAAGTCAACATCCCATTTCGACACACAATATTTCCGGCAAAGAACGGCTCAGAGTGCGGGTGGAAGTCATAAATATATAAGTTAAGGAATAATTTTTCACTTTTCACTTTTCTCTTTCCACTTTTTATTGTATCTTTGCACGCAAATTTATTAATAACAATAACTAAAATGGCTAAGAAACAAGCAAAAAAGCAGGTAAATGAGTTCGACCAGACACTCTCTACCTCTATTTCATTCTACGAGAAAAACAAGAAAGCAATCCTTTGGGGCATCGGTGGCCTGCTCGCCATCATCATCATCGCTTTGCTCATTCATCAGTTCTACATCACTCCGCGCAACAACCGTGCCAACGAGAGCATCTTCCCCGCTGAACAGGCTTTCATGGACGGCAACTACGACAAGGCTCTGAACGGCGACGGCACCAACATGGGCTTCCTCGCTATTGTCGATGAGTTCAAGAACACGAAGGCTGGCAACCTGGCATGCCTCTATGCCGCTAAGTGCTACGCTGCTACGGAGAAGTATCAGGAGGCTATCGACATGCTGAATAAGTTCGACGGCTGTGGCGACGCTATGATCAGCCCCGCTGCAACGGCTCTGAAGGGCAACTGCTATGCTGAGCTCGGCGAGAACGAGAAGGCTGCAGATCTGCTCGTGAAGGCCGCTAAGGATGCCGACAACAACACCATCAGCCCCACTTGTCTGCTGGTCAGATCTACATCGCTCTCGGCCAGAAGGACAAGGCTCTGGAGTGCTTCAACCAGATCAAGAGCAAGTACCAGCAGAGCAGCGTGTACTACGAGATTGACAAGTACATCGAGGCAGCCCAATAAAATGATTGCCCCTTTTGGGGGAGTGAAAATCGTAAATCGTAAATAGTCAAATTGTAAATTAACTTGGCTTCTTTTCTTCATAATCTATCTGAATACGACATCAACTCGGTGCCTGATGCTACGGGCATAAGGGTTGGTATCGTGGTGAGCGAGTGGAACGACAAGATTACCAGCGCTCTGCTGGAAGGTGCTTGCCAAACGCTCATCAAGCATGGTGTTCGCGAAGAGGACATCAAGGTGAAGCCCGTTCCCGGCAGCTTCGAGCTGATCTATGGTTCGGCTCGTTTTGCCAGCTCGGGTCTTGTGGATGCCGTCATCGCTATCGGTTGCGTCATTAAGGGCGACACGCCCCACTTCGACTATATCTGTCAGGGTGTGACGCAAGGCTTGGCCGACCTGAACCGCGAAGGCAAAGTGCCTGTCATCTATGGCTTGCTGACTTGCAACACGCTGGAACAGGCTGAGCAACGCAGTGGTGGCATGCTCGGCAACAAGGGCGACGAATGCGCCATCACCGCCATCAAGATGGTGAAGGGATGGGAGTAACTTTTAAAGTTAAGAGTTAAGAGTTGAGAGTTGAGAGTTGAGAGATAAAAGTTGAGCGCTGCTTGGTACGAATCCAGGCAGCGCTCTTCTTTTGCTCTTATCCTATTATTATTCTATCACGACGCGTGTCCAGCCGTGTTCGTCGGGCTCGATGCCGTACTGGATGTTGCGAAGCTTCTCATAGAGTTTGCGGCAGATGGGACCAGGCTCGCCGTTCTTCGAGATGATGAAGCTCTGCTTGGTGTCGAGGTCGTCAATGCGCTCGATGGGGCTGATGACGGCTGCTGTGCCGCAAGCTCCAGCCTCTTCGAAGGTGGCAAGCTCTTCTTCAGGAATCTGACGACGCTCTACCTTCAAACCCATATCCATAGCCAGCTGCATCAGGCTCTTGTTCGTGATGCTGGGCAGGATGCTGCTGCTCTTCGGCGTAACATAGGTGTTGTTCTTGATGCCAAAGAAGTTGGCTGCACCGCACTCGTCCATATACTTCTTCTCTTTCGCATCGAGGTAGAACTCGCAGCTATAGCCGAGGTCGTGCGCCATCTTGTTGGCTCTGAGGCTGGCAGCATAGTTGCCGCCCACTTTATAGATGCCCGTTCCGAGAGGTGCAGAGCGGTCGTACTCGCGAATGATGACGTAGGGATTTGTGGCAAAGCCGCCCTTGAAGTACGGGCCAACTGGTGTGACGAAGATGAGGAAGAGGTATTCGCTGGCAGGATGAACGCCAACCTGAGCGCTCGTGCCAATCAGGAGAGGACGGATATAGAGTGTTGCTCCGCTCTCGTAAGGTGGGATGAACCGTTCGTTGAGGCGCACCACCTTATCGACCATCTCGTTGAACTTCTCGGTGGAAAGCTCGGGCATCAGAATGCCGCGGCAAGTGCTTTGCAGGCGGGCTGCATTCTCGTCAGAACGGAACACGCGTACCTTTCCATCAGGACAACGATAAGCCTTCAGTCCCTCGAAAGCCTCTTGTCCGTAATGCAAACAGGTTGCAGCCATGTGCAGGGGAACGGTCTCCTCGCTGCAAACTTCTATCTCACCCCATGCACCGTTACGATAGTAGCAGCGCACATTGTAGTCAGTCTTCATGTAACCAAACGAGAGGTTACTCCAATCGATTTCTTTCATATATTAGTCGTTTTGTTGTTTGGTCGTTTAGTCGTTTGGGAAAGTAACCAATGGCATTTGGTAATCATACCTAAACGACCAAACGACTAATCTCCCAAACGACTAGTTTTGCGTGCAAAGTTACGCCTTTTCCTCGACATTCAGTAAGGATTTGCAGTTTTTTTCTGCTTCGTATAGCTTTTCGTGACAATACTTCATCAACTTTTGCGCTTCACGAAGGCGTTCTGCCATCTCATCGATGCCAATTTCGCCATGTTCCATCTGCGATGCCATTTGTTCGAGCTTCTGCATCGCTTGCTCGTAAGTCAGTTCTTCTTGCATAGTACTACCTTTGAATATATTTCTCCTTTTTCTGTTTGTGTCGTCAGGACTTCACCTTCGGCAAGGCCTTCGATACTACGGACAAGCTTGCCGCCACAAGTTGTGATGGTGTAGCCGCGCTTCAAGAGCAGTCTTGGGTCGAGGCTGTTCAAGCGTTGCTGCATGAGTTGGAGGCTATGTTTCTCGCGTTCAAGGCTTTGTTTAGCGTTGCTTGAAAGGCGTTGACTGAGAAGCACAAGCCTGTTCTCCCCTTTCTGATAAAAGCCCATGAAGAGCAATGGCAAGACCGCTCTCTGATGCTCCAGCCGTTGCTTCTCTCTCTGGATTTGCTCCTTCGCAGAATGAGTGATGCGCTGATAGAGGTCGTCAAGCAATGCCGTTTCCTCAGCCTGATGCTCTATGATGAAAGCCGCTGCTGCAGTCGGTGTCTTGACCTTGGTGTGAGCCACATAGTCGAGGACCGTTTCATCGCGTTCATGACCGATTCCCGTCAGTACAGGCAAGGGATAGAGTGCGATGCAAGCCGCCAATTCATAGCTGTCGAAGTCGCTCAAATCGCTGCTTGCTCCCCCACCCCGAATGATGACAACAAGGTCGAAAGGCAACCCCCTCCCGACCTCCCCCGAGGAGGAGGAGATTTCTTCGAGGGCTGCTATGATGCTCTCCGGAACTTGCTCGCCTTGCATGACGGCTGGAAAGAGCTGAACCTCGAAGTGGAAGCCGTAGTCATTCTCTTCGAGTTGATGGCAAAAGTCGCCATAACCAGCAGCAGTAGCGCTACTGATGACCGCAATTCGCTTCAGCAATCGTGGCAGAGGAAGGCTCTGATTGTCGTGCAAGATGCCATCCTTCTCGAGTTGCTGGAGTATCTCTCGACGCCTTTTAGCAAGGTCGCCAAGCGTAAAGGTCGAGTCAATATCGACGACATTGAGCGAGTAGCCATATTGTTCGTGGAAGTTGACCTCGACCAACATCTTCACTTGCAGGCCTTTACGAAGTGTCTCGCCCGCTTCTTTCTGGAAGCGCAGCCTTATCATGTTATAGTTGCGGGCCCAACAGGTTATCCTTGCACGAGCCACGATTCGGTCGCTCTCTTCATCTTTTTGAACAAGTTCGCCATAGAAATGTCCACCGAAAGCAGGTGTGCTGACATCGCTCAACTCGCCCACCACCCAGTACTGCTCATCAAAGTTATCCTCGATGACCTCATGAACCAGGCTGTTCAGTTCGAAAAGAGTCAGGACCTCGTTCATAGCTTAGGGTTTAGTGTTTCTTTCGTGAGCAATATCTTCCATGTCCTCATCCAGTCGGCCTCCCCAAAGGTATTTGTTGGTCTCACGAGCAGCAACACCACTCAGCAAGAGCAGAGCAACGAGGTTGGGAATGGTCATGAGTGCATTCATCGTGTCGGCAATGTTCCAGATAACATCAAGGCTGATGATGCTGCCAAAGAAGAGTGCCACAATATAGAGGATACGATAGAAGCGGTTGATGCGCTGATGCTCGATGTAGTTGACAGCACTCTCTCCATAATAGCTCCAGCCAAGAATAGTACTGAAGGCAAAGGTCAGGATGCCAAAAGTGAGCAATGGTGCTCCAACATAAGGTATCTTGGAGAAAGCCACTTTTGTCAGGGCTGCTCCGTCAGCATAACTGATATCGGGATAAGCCAAGATGCTGCTGACAAGTACTAGACCTGTGAGGGCGCAGATGATGACGGTGTCCCAGAATGTTCCAGTACTCGACACCAAAGCTTGCCGAACAGGATTGCGTGTTTGAGCAGCTGCAGCCACAATTGGTGCACTACCCATACCGCTCTCGTTGGAGAACAAGCCTCGGGCTATGCCATAGCGAACTGCCATCATTACCGTAGCTCCAACAAAGCCACTACCTGCTGCAACAGGATTGAAAGCAGACTCGACAATGAGCTTGACTGCAGGCCAAACGAAACTGCTGTTCATGCAAAGGATGGCTATACAACCTATCACATAGAGCGCTGCCATGAAGGGCACAAGAATGGCACAAACACGGGCAATGGACTTCACGCCGCCCATGATGACGAGTGCAGTTAATATGCAGATGAACACGCCTACTATCCAAGTCGGGATGCCAAAAGTCTCGTTCGCCAAAAGAGCAATAGAGTTGGCTTGCACAGTACATCCTATTCCGAAGCTGGCAAGGGCTGTGAAGATAGCAAAGGTCATAGCCAGCCATTTCATGCCAAGTCCGAGTTCGAGAGCATACATGGGACCACCATAAGTTTTGCCGTCACTACCTCTCACTCGATACTTCACAGCAAGCAAACCTTCAGCATATTTCGTGGACATACCGAAGATACCCGTCAGCCAGCACCACAGCACAGCTCCAGGTCCACCCAAAGCTACAGCTGTTGCCACACCGACAATGTTACCCGTTCCAATAGTGGCAGCCAAAGCCGTCGCCAAAGCTCCGAACTGAGACACATCGCCCTTTGCCCCTTTATCTTTCTTTACAGACAAACGGATGCCAGTCAGCAATCGCCTTTGTGGAATGCGAAGCCTGAAAGTGAGGAACACATGCGTGCCCAGCAAAGAGATTGTTAATTGCATCCATCAGCTAATACTAATTCATTTGCAAATATACGACATTTTCTGTAATCAACAAAGAACGTGCGTGAGAAAGAGCCTCAAAGCGTTAAGTGTTATGTGTTAACTCGCAAAATCAATATATAGTGTTATGGAGTATTTTTATTTTTATATTATATAAATAATATAAAGTATGAAATATGATAGTATGTATATATGTAGAAAACGGCAATTAACAGTTAACAGTTAACGCCTCTTCTTTTTTTCTCGAAGGCTTTTCAAAAACTTGGCACGTGATGTTGGCAAACTTCACGTGTGTCGTTGGAGAACTTCACGTGTGTCGTTGACAAACTTGACACGTGTCGTTGGAAGGGTTAATTCTTTTTCGTTACAGGTTCGACAGTATATCCTTCGCGCCGAAGCATGGCAATCAAGCCATCGTTGCTCAGCAAATGACGGCAACCAACGGCTATCAGGCAAGGTCTTTTGGCGATATTCTCCTTGATGACAGGCATCCATGCTTCGTTTCGCTCGCGCAAAAGGTGTTCGCTCTGGTAGTTGTTGGCCTCTTCGAGCGCCTTTTTCGCTTCATCTCCTTTGCTCCCTAATGTCCCTAACATCTCACTTCTCTTTTGGGCGTTCTCTTCAAAAAAGCGTTGAAGCTTGCTAGTGTCGTTCTCCAAATAAACTTTGTGCAACTTGGGAATTTGGAAGAGGCTGTCATTGTCGAACGCATGAACTAATGAATAGATTATCTTTGCCTGTTCTTTCATGGAGAGCGTGTCGATGGATTCCGTGTCGGTGTACATGGGCATTATCTTTCCCATTCCAAATGCATGCGTTTCTAGCCCACCAATTTCCTTCCCACGCTTTGTGGCTTCCTCATAAAGGGCGGTGTCCACGAACCTGCACATCCTTGCTTTCGTGAAAGAGTAGAGGCTCAATCGGATGCACCAATAGCCGGGCGTCTTCTTCCAATATTCCACGTCCTTCATCTTGTAAGACATGAATTTATTGACCTCATTGAAGTGGGTCACGCTGTCGAAAAGAGGCTTGTAGAACAAGCCTTCAGGCATCATGTACTCTGGGCCGGGACGATAGATTTTGTCCATCAGTTGTTTCATCTCCTCTTTCTCTTCTTCACTTATCTCCTTGGAACCCATGTTGGTTTCAAAGAAGACGGCTTTTGCCTCGTCCAAGGCATCGGTAAGTCCAGTGAAGCTGCCGTATATCTCCTCGTCCGTGAAGCTGATGCCGTCGCCGTGGCAAGTGCCGAAGAGATAAGAGTCCTTTGCCAACCCGTTGCCGCTGATTTTCCACAGCCAGCCAGGATTGGATGCAGTTTGTGCCTTAGCGATAAATGCAACAAAGGCAAGCAGTATGGTGATGGTATGCCTTTTCATAATCTCTTTACCTTATTTAATATACTGCCCGAAAGCATCCAATACAGAAACTTTCGGGCAGTAATTGTAGTATGTTTTATAATGATTTAACTGCAGAAGCTGAGCAGAATGCCTGCTGCAACAGCACTACCGATGACGCCAGCCACGTTGGGGCCCATAGCGTGCATCAGAAGGAAATTGCGTGGATCAGCCTTCTGGCCTTCGCTTTGGCTGACGCGAGCTGCCATAGGAACAGCACTAACGCCTGCACTACCGATGAGGGGATTGATCTTCTCTTTCAGGAAGAGGTTCATAATCTTAGCCATCAAGACACCACCTGCACTACCAATGCCAAAGGCAACGATGCCGACACAAAGGATGGCGATGGTCTGGAAGTTAAGGAAGGCACTTGCAGTAGCTGTTGCACCTACAGTAACACCCAGCATAATGACCACGATGTTGTTCAGTTCGTTCTGTGCAGCCTTGCTGAGACGCTCCACTACTCCACTCTCTTTGAAGAGGTTACCGAGCATCAAGCAGCCGATTAGTGTTCCTGCAGAGGGAACAATCAGGCTCACCACGATAGCGACTACGATTGGGAAGATAATCTTCTCCTTCTTGCTAACAGTGCGGAGCTGGCTCATGCGAATCTTGCGCTCCTTCTCAGTAGTGAGAGCACGCATGATGGGAGGCTGAATGACGGGCACCAAAGCCATATAGCTATAAGCAGCCACTGCGATAGGACCAAGCAACTCAGGAGCAAGCTTGGACGTCAGGAAGATTGCGGTAGGACCATCTGCACCACCGATGATACCGATAGAGGCGGACTGAGCTACAGAAAAACCGAAGACGTCAATCTGCGTTACCAGGAAGGTAGCGAAGATACCAAGCTGAGCGGCTGCACCAAGCAAGAGGCTCTTGGGATTGGCAATCAGCGGACCGAAATCGGTCATTGCACCTACGCCAAGGAAGATGAGGCAAGGATAAACACCTGCCTTCACACCCATATAAAGGATGTCAAGCAGACCACCATGAGCCATGATGTAGCCATAGCTGTGATAGTTAGGGCTGTTGGGATTGAGGAACTCGTTGTTCCACATGTCAGAGTCGAAGAGACCAGCGCCAGGCAGGTTACTCAGAATCATGCCGAATGCGATGGGCAAGAGCAGCAAGGGCTCATACTCTTTCTTGATGGCAAGCCAGAGCAGGAAGCAGCCGATGAGAATCATGACAGCATTCTTCCAACCCTCTTCCTGCACGAAGAAAGTAACGAAGCCCATCTCGTTGATGAACTTGCTCACACCCTCTTCCAAGTTGAAGTCAGCAGCCAGAAGAGGTGTTGCAACAAGGAGAAGCAAGAAGACCCCTCCCAGCCTCCCCATAGAGGGGAGGAGACATTCCCGAAAGATATTTAATACCTTTTTCATATAATTTCTTTATGTTGTATTGTAATTTATTCTTCTCTCCCTAATGGGGGAGTTAGAGGGGGTCTTCAATCAAGCTCAACGAGTGCTTGTCCGCTTTGTACCTGATTGCCTGTCTCAACGAGGATAGCCTTGACGGTACCACCGAACTCTGCTGTGATGTTGTTCTCCATCTTCATGGCCTCCATCAAGAGGACTGTGTCGCCAGCATTGACGGTATCGCCCACCTTGACTGTCACCTTTGTGATAGTGCCTGGCAGAGGAGCAGTAACGGTCTTTGCACCAGCGGGAGCAGAAGGAGCAGGAGCTGCCTTTGTCTCTACTGGAGCGGGAGCTGCTGGAGCGGGCTTCGGAGTAACCTCTGCCTTTGCAGCAACGAAGTCGGCAACCATCTCGACGAGCAAGTCGCCCTGATTGACACTCTGTCCTTGAGTGACTGCAACACGCTTAACGGTTCCATCCACTTCGCTCACGATGTCGTTGGCCATCTTCATAGCCTCGAGAACGAGCAGAACGTCGCCACGCTTAACACGCTGACCGTCGGTAACATTAATCTTTGTAACGGTTCCAGGAAGTTCGCTATTAACATTCTTTGTGCCGCTTGTCTGGGCTTCTGGTGTTGCAGGAGCCATTGCTACACGAGGACCTTGAGCTTTTGTCTGGGGAACTTCTACCTGATATGTCTGACCATTGACGGTAACCTTCATCTGTCCGTCCTTGAGGTCTTCTACGGTGGCAGCATAATCCTGACCACCTATCTTAAACTTGAATTCTTTCATTATTATGAATTGTCAATTATGAATTATGAATTAAATTACAGTCTTGGGTTCAGTTGAGGTCCCCAAGCAGAGGGATATGGAACGATAGTGAGAACGCGGCTTTCGCGATTGTCTCTCTCGTTGAAGTAGAGGTAGAGAGCCATCGCAACTGCTGCCTTGTCCTCATCGCTGGCTTTCTCGAAGGACTTAGCCTCCAAACTGGTCTCGAT
The DNA here is from genome assembly GCA_902770725.1 of uncultured Bacteroidales bacterium. Classification (GTDB taxonomy): domain Bacteria; phylum Bacteroidota; class Bacteroidia; order Bacteroidales; family Bacteroidaceae; genus Physcousia. The sequence goes on from CACXUA010000072.1 coordinate 19,991, forward strand.
GGTGCTCTTCACGGTCTTTACCTTCGCAGTTGTCTTCTTTGCAATTGCGGTAAAGATGCCCAAGATGAGTACCAAGATAAGCAGAATAGAGAACACCACCAAAACGGAGATGCCTGCTAAAAGCCATATCTGCGGATCTGATATTGAAAGGAAATACATATCTTATTTGTTTTGATCTGTTGTAGTCAGTAGTTATGTAGTTAAGTAGTTAAGCCAAATGTATTTGCATCATATGACTTCGAAGTTCAAAGGTATCGGCTTAACTACTGTCTACTTTAACTACTTAACTCCTTATTTTTATTTACAGAGGAATATTTCCGTGCTTCTTGGCGGGGTTAGTGAGTTTCTTGTTCTCGAGCTGAGCCAAAGCGCGAATGATGCGGAAGCGGGTGTTGCGAGGCTCGATTACATCGTCGATGTAGCCATACTTGGCAGCCTGATAGGGATTTGCGAAGAGGTCTTCGTACTCCTTCTGCTTCTCTGCCATGTAAGCCTTTGCTTCTTCCACCTTGCCCTCTTCCTTGAGAGCCTTAGCTTCCTTTGCATAGAGCACACTTGCAGCACCACTTGCACCCATCACAGCAATCTCGCTGCTTGGCCAAGCATAGTTGAGGTCGCCACGAAGCTGCTTACAGCTCATCACGATGTGGCTGCCACCATAGCTCTTACGCAAGGTAACGGTCACTTTGGGAATAGTAGCTTCTCCGTAAGCATAGAGCAACTTAGCACCATGCAGGATGACGGCGTTGTACTCCTGACCTGTGCCAGGCAAGAATCCAGGAACGTCAACAAGCGTTACGATAGGAATGTTGAATGCGTCGCAGAAACGAACGAAGCGAGCACCCTTGCGGCTTGAGTTGCAGTCGAGCACGCCTGCAAGCTGCTTGGGCTGGTTGGCTACGATACCAACACTCTGGCCGTTGAAGCGAGCAAAACCTACGATGATGTTCTTTGCAAAGTTAGGCTGAACCTCGAAGAACTCGCCGTTATCCACGATACCTGCAATCACCTGATACATATCGTAAGGCATGTTGGGATTGTCGGGAATGATGTCGTTCAGGTAATCCTCCATACGGTCGATGGGGTCTGTGCATTCTACGCGAGGAGTCTTCTCGAGGTTGTTCTGAGGAATATAAGAGAAGAGCTGCTTAATCATAGCGATACACTCTTCTTCGTTTTTGGCTGTGAAGTGTGTCACACCACTCTTTGTAGCATGAACGCTAGCACCGCCCAGCTGCTCCTGTGTAACGACTTCGCCCAGAACGGCCTTCACCGGACCGGGACCTGTCAGGAACATATAGCTGCT
>CACXUA010000073.1 GCA_902770725.1 uncultured Bacteroidales bacterium
GCCGACGTTCTACTTCGAGCCGAAGGTCGCCCTCGCCACCTTCAAGGGATTCCTCTCGGAAGTCGGTTTGCAGGACTCGACAGACATTTGGTACGAGTGGCGCATCGTCAGCGCTGAGAAGGAAGGGAACGAGGTGAAGAGCATCACGCTGGAAGACGGCACAAACCCCAAGGTGACGCCTCAAAGGACGGTCCGTGCCAAGATCTTCATGGATTGCAGTTACGAGGGCGACCTCATGGCTCGGGCAGGCATCACCTATACCGTGGGACGTGAAGCAGCGTCGAAGTATGGCGAGCCTGAGAACGGAGCGCAATGCCTCAATAAGCATCAGTTCTGTGACGGCGTGGACCCATACGTCATCCCGGGCGACCCGTCGAGCGGATTGCTGTGGGGCATTATGAGCGACCCGATGCCTGCCAAAGGCACGGGCGACAACCACATCCAAGCCTACAACTATCGCCTGACGTTGACCAAGACGAAGCCTTTCCGTTCCATCACTGCGAAGGTGCCCGACAACTACGACCCCTCGAAGTACGAACTGCTGTTCCGATGGATGGCGAAGAAAGGATGGAGCGGCTACGGTGACTGCATCAAGTGGACATACATGAAGGACTCTTCGGGACCGAACTCTTGGAACGCCGTGAAGACAGACAACAACAATAACGGCGCCTTCTCGACCGATATGATTGGCTATAGTTGGGACTATCCCGAGGCGACCTACGAGCAGCGCGACTCGATTGCCAAACTGCACGAGGACTACACCAAAGGGCTCCTCTACATCCTTTGGACCGACCCACGCGTGCCGCAGAACATCAGGGACGAGTTCAACCTGTGGGGCTATCCGCTCGACGAGTACGAGGACAACGAGAACTTCACGCCGCAACTCTACATACGCGAGGCACGCCGAATGATTGGCCGCATGGTGATGACGGAGGATTACTGCCTGAAGAACAAGGTTGCCGAAGACCCGATTGCTTGGGGCGCCTACACGATGGACTCGCACAACTGCGGACGCTACGTCGTCAACGGACAAGTGAAGAACGAGGGCGACGTGCAGCGACACCTGACGAAGGGCCCGTACAACATCTCCTACCGTGCCGTGACGCCTTTGGAAAGCGAGGCACGCAACGTCATTGTGCCCGTCTGCCTCTCCGCCTCGCACATCGCTTACGGCAGCATCCGCATGGAACCCGTCTATATGGTCTTGGGCGAAACGACAGCCCTTGCTGCCATTCAAGCCATCGACGAACACGACGGCTGCGTGCAAGCAGTTGACGCTTCTCGTTGCATCGCACAATTGGAGAACGGCCTCGACATCGAACGCTGCGAGACTTTGCCTGAGGTGATGAACTCTGTCGCAGTCGATATCACGAGCCGCGTCCTGACGAATCCATCGTTCGAGGAAAGTTTCACGAAGACCACATTGCCGCCGACGGGTTGGCAGGAGTTGCCTGCAGGCACGACCTTGCAGCGCAGCATGAACAAGACGGCGAAGAACAAGGACGGACAGCAAGCCTACGTCTGCAAGCCTGCTGCGAACAGCACCATCACCAAGCCGCTCCGACTCTATCAGCAGATACCCGCCGAGAAGTTGGGTGCAGGCATCTACAAGGTGAGTTGCCGCATGTGGGTGGAGAAGGACTTCTACGGCACCGCTTGCCTGTTCGCCGACAATGAACGAGGCGACAATTGCAACGTGCAATATTGGACCAACGAACCTTACTACCGCAACGGGACGTCGGGCTACGACAACCTGACCTACACCGATTACCGCACCACGTTTGCCCGTCACGCAGGCGGCTTCAACTCATCTACCGCACAGAACATGCAGCGCATGGTGGTCTATATCACCCTGCAAGATGGCGATGACCTCCTGCTCGGCATCCGTACGAACAGTGCCAATCAAGGCAGCGACAAGAACGGAGCAGGCTACTTCATGGTCGATGACTTCCATGTGGAGAAAGTCACGGAGCAGCCCCTCTCGCAAGATGAGTTCTGCGACCAAGTGCTCACCAACTACGACTTCGAGAAGAACCCGCAAGGCGTGACCTACGATTGGAACCTGAAGACCACCATCAACGAGGCAGGCAACGGTCCCATCCTTGGTTGGCAGAGCAATGCTTGGACAGACAACTATGGCGGCGTCAGCGACGGCACGAACCTCGAGTGGAAGTGGGCAGGCTATGTGGCAAGCACGTCGAGCGTCATCCCCAACGACTTCCGACTCTATCAGACGATACCTGCCGAGAAACTCACGCCGGGTATCTACGAAGTGAACGCCCGTATGTGGCAGTACGCGTCGAAACTCGGCATCACGCGCCTCTATGGACAGGCGGGCGACAAGTGCAGCGTGCAGTACTACGGCGTGGAGAGCAAGTACCCTTCGAGCGTGCTGACTGAAGGCGAGACGGCAACCTTCGCAGGTCTCTCTGCCAACACAACGACGGGGCGCGTCAACGATATGTCGCTCGACATCGAGGTGGGCGAAGGCGAAGACCTCGAGATTGGTGTGAAGAGCGGCTACGGCTTGGAGAGCAACAACACTGCCGGTGCCAATTACGGTAAGTTCTATGTTGACCTCGTCCGCACGTGGAAGGTCAGCGACCTGCCTGTCACTTACGACGAGAACTCCGCAGAGAACGTCATCGTCCCGCGCGCGTATAATAATAAGATAGTGCTCAACAAGCAGTTCACCAATGGCGAATGGCAATACGTCTGCCTGCCTTTCTCGCTGAATACCAACGACATAGAGACCATCTTCGGCAAAGGAACGGAGGTGGAAGGCGAGACAGAAGCAGGGAAACCTTTCCGCATTCGTCCGACCAACGTCCTGCCCTCGCCCATCGTCCTCGAGAATGTCCGCATCGAGACCGACACGCCGCAGGCGATAACTGCTGACGGCAAAATCATCACAGGCACCTTCCAAAAGAATGGCAATACATCCGCCTTCTCTGCCATCGTCACAGACAACCCCGACGGCATTGGAGCACTCCCCCAAAGAGAGAGCGGGGAGGAGACCTCGTGGTACGACTTGGGAGGTAGTCGCGTCCCTTTTCCCGCTAAGGGTGGCATCTATGTCACCAAAGGCAAAAAGGAGGTACGTCAACAAACCCCGTAGGGAATGAACGAAGAACTATAAAGGATTCTTCGAAGCAACAAAATTAAATCTTATATCATGAAGCGAACAATCTTTATCCTGCTGACTTTCATTGCGATAGCAGGACAAGCAAAGACACAGGGTTGGACTTCTGTGCAGGCTGTGGGCGTGTTGCCGGGCAACTCTGCCGAAGTGAACCGTCAGCACCTTCAAGCTGCCATCGACAAGATGAGTCCGTTGGGCGGCGTGCTCTACGTCGAGCCTGTCAAGGGCGGTTATCCTATGGAGGGCGGGCTCGTCCTCAAGCGAAACGTGACGCTTCTTGGTGCGCAAGGTCCTACGGGACGCGGCACAGCACTGCCCGACCGCTCGGGACCTACGGGTTCCCTCTTCGTCATCACCGACCGGGAGCATGCCTTCCTCACCGTAGAATCTGCGACTCAAGTGCGAGGCATACAGTTCTACTATCCCGAGCAGACTAATCAGGACGGCAGCAGCATCATTCCCTATCCGCCTACGATACGCGCTGCCCAAGACCAAAAAGTGTTGGGCGTCACCCTGAGCCAACTGTCGTTCTACGGAGAATACATGGCGATGGACTTCCGCACAAAAGCGCCGCAATACGTGGAACAGATACTCTTCGAGCATTGCTACGGCTATCCCTTGAGCGGTCAGTTCATAGCCATCGAGCATTGTACCGATGTGCCACGCATCCTGCACTGTCACGTCAACCCCGCCAATATGAGGGAGTTCGGGCGGTCGTTCCATTCGAATGTCATCGACGCGGTGGTGCGCAAGAAAGCCTACACATATTGGATTGACTTCACCGACAATGCTGTGCTGATGGACATCTTCACCTTCGGCAACTATGGCGGCATCTATCTCGGGAGAGAGAGTTACGGACAACTGACCAACTTCAACTTCGACTGCGTCACCATAGGCATCTACAAGACAGGCAGCAATTGGAAGAACCGCAATTGGCAGATTGCTCAGGGAAGCATCATCGCCAACGTCGGAGAGCGCATAGAGGACGTCCATCCCATCCTCATCGAAGGCATCGGACACACCTCTCTCTCGAATGTCGAGTGCTTCAGCGGTCCCAATGGTGCCCTCACGAATCTTGGAGCCTCGTGGGACTATATGACTGTTCGGGGCGGAGCCACAGTCTTCCTCAGCGGTTGCCGTATGCAGGGCTACAAGGCAGACACGCCCATCAACGCCTCAGGCGGAGCCAAGATTCGAGCCGTTGGCTGTTTCGACAAAGACAACAACCTGTTGGAACTCGCTCCCTAAAAAAGTTTGCTTTCCTACTTGACATTTCTGGATGTCGTGCGTTATATAGGCAGATGACACAGACAGAGTTCGAACATTTGCTCCTCCAGACGCGCGACAAGATGATGCATGTCGCTATGAGTTTCTTCCACGACAAGGAAGACGCTGAGGACGTGGTGCAGGAAGTCTGTATGCGAATGCTTGAAAGAGGTTGGAAGAGCGGCGACAACACAGAAGCCTTGCTCATCAAAGCCACAAAGAACCTGTGCGTGAGCGTCTGGCGAAGGCAGAAACTGCATCAACAGACATCGCCGTTCACCCCTCCATTGGAGGAGACGGGGGAGGCTGCAGACGCTCCTCTCCTTCAGCAAGAACAAAAAGAGCAGCTAGACAAAGCCATCGCCGAACTGACCCCTTCCGAACAAAGGTTCATCCGAATGAAAGGTGAAGAACTGAGCATCGAGGAGATGGCAGAACAGACAGGCGTCTCGAAGCGAACAGCAAGCACAATGCTCTGGCAAGCCAAGAAGCGATTACTCACTTTCCTAAAGATAAATAACGATGATTGACAAGGAACTGATTCACCAGGCAGCCGAGGACATCGACATCTTCGAGGCCGACCTCACCGAAGAGTTCGAGCAGTTGACCAAGCCGCATCGAACGATTCGCCTCTGGCCGCTGGCTGTCGCAGCCTGTGCCGCAGGCATCGCCTTCATCCTTCTCATGCCGCCACGAACAGATGATGGACAACAGACAACAGACAACGGACAACAGACAATGGTCAATGGCGGGTGGCGGGTGGCAGGCGGGTTGGAAGCCCAGCTCGCACACCAGCAAGAGATAAAGGAAAAGGGCGAAAGGCTGGCCGCCTACGTCCGGGAATATACAACAAACGAAATGCAATAAGACACTATGAGACGTTTATATATGATTACAACCATCATGCTCGCCGTCCTGAGCCTTGCATCATGCAAACAGCCCCTGCATGAGCGGCAGATTGAGACCGTGGGCGAACTGATGGACAGCCTGATAAACAGGGGAGAGCAGGTGTATCGCTACATCATTTGCGGAGAGGACTCCACTTACCAGGACGAGCGTTGGTTCCACTACTTCTATGATGAGGAGAACAAGAGTGTGCAGCAGAGCAGCCTCCTCTTCCTGGCTGACAAGACGCCCGACCTGCTGGACAAACTTTGCCGGAAAGCGGAGAAGAGCTACCGCTACTGGGAAGGCGACTCCCTCGACTACAGCATCACCATGCACTCGAAGCCCTTGGAACTGCTCAGCTTCAAGCACTACAAAAACGAAAAGGACGAGGAAATTGTTAGCCTCACTCATACAACCATGAGGTATGCCCAGCATCTGTCAGCTCCTTACGACCCCCAGCCCATCCAAGCAGTCTTGCAGAAGTTCCTCTCCGAGCAGAAAGACGTGAAGACCTACGACGTCTGCTACGAATGGGACGAAGGCGTTCCCTTCACCGACCTCAACGGTGGAAACTTCCAGCTCGGCGGCAAGTGGGAAGGCCAAGGCACAGATTCTTTGGCCGCAGCAAAGATTACGGGCACACTCTACGACGTTACCTTCAAGGAAGAAAGCCGCGCCGACTCAGCGAATGCAGACCTTAACCGACGCATGACGAAGCTCATTACCGAACGGCCCATCAAGGGGGCATTCTTGTCGTCATACTATCCTGGGAGAGAGAAGAAGTATTCTTATCTTCAAGGTATCAAGATTTGCGACTGGCAAAAGCGCAAAGTATTCTACGACCTGAACGCGCATGTAGAAGGCCACAGACTCCATATCCTCGAGCTTCAGGCAGCTGATGCGCCACGCTTCGCCAAGCCGATAAACTGGTGGGTCGTGAAGGGAATCCACAACGACAAACTCTTCTATATGAATCTGGACAGGTAGATTAGAAACAGCCCAATAGAGCGTCCGAAAACTCGGCGTGCCGCATTCGCAAAGATGGCGTGCCGCGTTTACAAACTCGACGTGCCGCGTTTGCCAACGTGGCACGTTATGTTTTATTATGACCTTTGCTTAAAATCTAAAATAAATATAATTTATTTTGAATTTCGCTTTCATTTTCGTATCTTTGCACCCGCAGAAAGAGACCGACTCCCCCTCTATGGGGAGAAGTATTAAATGGTAAATGGTAAATGATTAAATAGTAAATACAGTTATGGCAAAGAAATCTCTTTTGATGATTCTCGACGGGTGGGGCATTGGCAACCACGGCAAGGGAGACGTCATCTTCAACACTCCGACTCCAAACCTCGATAAGATTAACGCTACCTACCCTCACAGCCAACTCTTGGCAAGCGGTGAGAACGTCGGTCTGCCCGACGGACAGATGGGTAACTCGGAGGTCGGTCACCTCAACATCGGCGCAGGTCGCATCGTCTATCAGGACCTCGTGAAAATCAACCGCGCTTGTGCTGACGGCAGCATCCTTAGGAACCCCGAAATCGTCAGCGCTTACGAGTACGCGAAGGCTAACGGCAAGAACGTTCACCTGATGGGTCTGACCTCGAACGGCGGCGTACACTCTTCGCTCGACCACCTCTTCAAACTCGTCGAGATTGGTAAGGAATACGGTGTTGGACAGACATTCGTGCACTGCTTTATGGACGGTCGCGACACTGACCCGAAGAGCGGCATCGGCTTCATTCAGCAACTCATCGACAAGTGCAACGAGGCAGGCAACGCTGTGATTGCAAGCATCATCGGTCGCTTCTATGCAATGGACCGCGACAAGCGTTGGGAACGCGTGAAGATTGCCTACGACCTGCTCGTCAGCGGTGAGGGCAAACAGGCAAAGGACCTCATCGAGGCTATGCAGGAGAGTTACGACGAAGGCGTCACCGACGAGTTCATCAAGCCCATCAACAACTGCACAGTCGATGGCACTATCAAGGAGGGCGACGTCATCATCTTCTTCAACTACCGCAACGACCGCGCTAAGGAACTCACCATCGTGCTGACTCAGCAGGACATGATTGAGCAAGGAATGAAGACCATTCCCGGCTTGCAGTACTACTGTATGACGCCGTACGACGCAAGTTTCACAGGCGTGCACATCCTCTTCCCGAAGGAGAACGTCGAGAACACGCTCGGCGAATACCTCAGCAGCAAGGGCTTGAAGCAACTCCACACAGCCGAGACGGAGAAGTACGCACACGTGACCTTCTTCTTCAACGGCGGCAGAGAGGCTCCCTACGAAGGCGAAGAGCGCATCCTCGTGGCAAGTCCTAAGGTGGCAACCTACGACCTCAAGCCCGAGATGAGTGCTTACGAGGTGAAGGACAAACTCGTCGAAGCCATCAAGCAGGACAAGTACGACTTCATCGTGGTGAACTTCGCAAATGGCGATATGGTGGGACATACGGGTGTTTACGAAGCCATCGAGGCTGCCGTGAAAGCCGTCGATAAGTGCGTAGGCGAAGTCATCGAGGCAGCAAAGGCTACCGGCTACGAGGCTATCATCATCGCCGACCACGGCAACGCCGATAATGCCATCAACCCCGACGGCACTCCCAACACCGCTCACTCACTCAACCCCGTGCCCTTCATCTACATCACCGACAAGCAAGGCGTCACCGTAGAGAACGGTGTCCTTGCCGACGTGGCTCCAAGCATCCTGCACATCATGGGTCTTGAGCAGCCGAAGGAGATGACAGGCAAGTGCTTGATTAAGTAGCCTCTCCTGAAGGAAAGGACTTAAACTAACTATGGACGTAAAGATAGAGCCTTCTTGGAAGCAGCAACTTGCCGAAGAGTTCAGCAAGCCTTACTTCGAGCAACTGACGCAGTTCGTGCGGCAGGAGTACGCTTCAGGTACTTGCTATCCTCCCGGTCGGCTCATCTTCAACGCGTTCGATACGACGCCATTCAATCAGGTTCGTGTCGTCATCCTCGGTCAAGACCCCTATCACGGACACGGACAAGCGCACGGACTCTGCTTCAGCGTCAACGACGGCATACAGTTCCCGCCCTCGCTCCAAAACATCTTCAAGGAGATAAAGGCTGAGACGGGAGCACCCATTCCACAAAGCGGAAACCTGACACGTTGGGCAAAGCAGGGCGTCTTCCTGCTCAACACCTGCCTCACCGTCAGGGAGCATCAGGCTTTCAGCCATAGTGGCAAGGGTTGGGAGACATTCACAGACGCTGCCATCGCTGCCCTGAATCGTGGACGCGACAACCTCGTCTTCATGCTTTGGGGCGCTCCCGCAGGACGAAAAGCCTCCCTCATCGACCAAAGTCGCCACCTCGTCCTGATGAGTGCACACCCAAGCCCCTTGAGTGCCATGCGAGGCTTCATGGGCAACGGGCATTTCCTCAAGTGCAACGAATACCTCACGCAGCATGGGCAAAGGCCAATCGTTTGGTAACCTCAT
>CACXUA010000074.1 GCA_902770725.1 uncultured Bacteroidales bacterium
AACGTGCTTAGTTGTGACAGTTAACGTGCTGCGATGGACAGTTTAACGTGTATTTTTGTGACAATTGACGTGCCACGAGTGCCGATTTCGCGTGTTGAAAGGCCTATTTAGTGTAAAAAACATCCGAAAGAGCCCCTTTGTTTGAATTTTTGCGGCGAGGAAAGATGCGCCAAATAGAGGAAAAAGCATCGGAACGAGGGGTTTCAGTACGTGTTTCGAGGCCTAAAAGAGGCTTATTTTGATGTTTTTTGTCACATTTCGAGGCTGGAAATTCTGAGAGCAGCAGCCTTACCGATATCGTATCTCATTGTAAATCTGCTTTTTAGAAGAGATTTAATTGACTTGGCGTTCCAGTTCCAGTTGTTCCAGTTGAAATTTAAGGTACCATTAACCCCTTATTATTATATATAACTATATATATATTAATTAGTTATATAGTCTTTAAAAAGGGGTATATGTACTTATTTTTTTAATTGGAACTGGAACAATTGGAACGCTTAGCCTTTCTTCACTCACTCTTCCTCTATAAGGCCCAAGAGCTTGACGTCAACCAAGGGTGTGTCAGCCCTAGTGAAAGTCAAGTTAAAATTCAAAGAATTTTAATTTCTTGTTTTTAGCCCCGTAGAGCGCTTCCTTTTTGCCTCGGAGATAGAAATATACACCAGAGGGATTTGAAGCGATTCTGGGGCAAATTAGAGGGGTTCTGTGGGGTGTGCGATTTCCCCAATGAGTTTGTCTTCCTTTAGAGGCTTCGGAGAGGAAGAGTGAAGGCTGCGAAAGCAGTCTCGTCGAAATCAATAACAAAAGCTGAGCGTTTCAGTTGTTTCAGTTTCAGTTAGGTTTTCGAGGTTCAGTTATGTTTCAACCCCTCTTTCTTAAACTATATAACTAATTAATAATTAATAATATATATATATAGAAAGAGGAAAACACATACCCTTCGAAAACAAACTGAAACAACTGAAACTGAAACAACTATACGTATGAGCAACCAATTAACTCTCTATAAAGCAAAGTGTTACAGCGTCCTTGGCTATGTCCTCCGTCTCAAATAAGGTGCAATTTCCTGCAAAATTACCCTCTAAAAAGCCTCAAAAAGCATGCTTGAGACGCCTGTTTTGGTGGATTTTTGTGCTTTTTCTTTTCACTTGACGGAATTAATGTTCGGGTAAAATGACAACAAAAACCATGATTTCTGCACTCCCAAAGGGCATTTGAGACCCTTCGGCTGCAGTTTTTACGCAAACAGTTCGTCTTTTTGAGGCTATTGTGCGACCGAATTGAAACTATATTGAGAGTCGGTTCAGCTCGTTTTTACCATACTGAGGTACTGAAGGTCGAGGCAGGGAGGCCCTGTTTGTTGCGGAGGTCGGCATCTGTGAAGCCGCTCCAGCCGTAGCGGACGAGCGTCGGATTCTTGACGGCAGGCGAGGAGAGGAGTATCTTGTCGCCCTCTATCTTGATGTCGGCTGGATGGAACATGCCATCGTAGGCGGCAATCTCGAAGCCTCGCGTGCAACTGAGGCCGTCTGCATGGTCGAAACGCAGGCAGATGTTGTTGTCTTTTCCTCGGACAGCAGAACGAAGCGTAGGGCCTTCGCTCTCCAACTCATGGCCGTAAGTATGTTTCAGCGCTTGCAGGGCAAGGCGCTCGCCTACAGGTCGCTTCGTGCGGTAGTGAACGTCATTCGGGTCGCCAAGGTCGCTGCTGACCACGAGCGCGGTATGTGGCAGCTCGGAAGCCAATCGGCGCTGGCTGTCGCGGAAGGCAGGCCAAGAGGGTCGCGGCAGGCTGCTGAGCTGGACGACGTAGAAGGGCAAGGGATGCTTCTTGTGGAACTCGCTCCTCCATCGCTGGGCAAAGAACCCGCGCCACGATTGCTCAAGGAGCGTGAAGAGCTTCTCGTGTGCCTCGATGTTGTGGGCATTACTCTCGCCCTGGTACCAGATGACGCCACGGATGGGCAGATGTCCGAGCGGGGCGATGGCTGCTTCGAAGAGGTAGGCGGGCTCGTAGGGATGGCGCTGGAGGGGATTGTATGCAGCCGATTCCTTGTTGAGGGCGTGGGCGATGTTCTGCGTCATGCGGCCGCGTGCCCAAGCCTGTCCGAAGTCGCCATTCCGCCAGTCGCGCAGGATGTTGGGGAACTCCCATTCGAGCGTAGAGCGGTCTATCCAAGACTCCGTCGTAGAGCCTCCCACGGCGTTACAGATGATGCCGATGGGCACGTCGGGCAGGCTGTCGCAAAGCACGCGTCCGAAGTTGAAGGCGACGGCCGAGAAGCTTCGAACCGATTCGGGCGAAGCCGTCTTCCATCCCTGGAACTCCATGTGGCGCAGCTGGTTCGTGAAGGCAAGCACGCTGTCGTCCCACTCCACAGCATCCGTCCTTGCACGCGCGGGCATATTATATATATGTAGGTTGGTGAGGCGCTTGGCGTCGGCAAGGTCCTGTTCGAGCGTGTTGCATTGGTCCACGCGCAGCTCCATGTTCGACTGTCCGCTGGCAAGCCAGATGTCGCCAAAGTAGAGGCTGTCTATCGTGAGCGTCTGCGGCTTGGCTTTCGTCAGGTTCTTGAGCAGATAGGGATACTTTTCGGGATAGTAGAAGCGATAGTGGTCGGGGTTGAGCGGCGTGGCGGTAATGGTGAGCGTATAGGGGCCGCCAGCCTTCATCTCGGACATCTCCATCCACCACGTGCCATCGGCGCGCGAGAAAGTCTCACCCTCATCCACCACCTTGCCGTCCTTGCTCAGCACGCGTCTTATTTTGCTTCGAGCATTGGCACGGCCTTCCAACAGGAGAGGTTCGTCTCGCGGCAAGACCATTCCGCTGGAATAGACCGACGGCAATTGCAGGCCGCCGTAGTCGCCCGTGAGAGCCGAATAGACGGTCTTCGCCAGAATCTTCGCGCCTTCGGGATTGGGATGGAGGGCGTCGGGGAAGAGGTCGGGACGCGAGTGCAGGGGCGTGAAGAGGTCGATGAGCTGTGCTCCGGCGCCATGTGCCACCTGCTCGATGGCCTTCTGAACCTGAGCGTGCCAGTCACGCGTGCCGCTCTGGAAGCGTGGGTGACGGTCGAAGATGGGCGTCATCTTGCAGACGAGGATGCGTGCCTCGGGGTTCACCAGTCGGAAGGAATCAATCAGGGCGCGATAGTTCGGGATGAACTCCTCCTTCCAGTCGGGCCAGTTGCGCGGGTCTGTGTCGTTCAGGCCAAGATGGATGACCACCCAATCGGGCTTGAAGTCGAGCGCCTGATGGAACTCCGGCAGGCCGATGTACGGCCGATGTCCCTTATATAATAAGGTAGCACCAGAGTGCCCGAAGTTCTGCACCTCGTAGCCCTCGCCCAGCATCTGCTGCAGGCGAACCGGGTAGGAATCGTGCTCGCGGTCCTGCAGGCCGTAGCCGTAGGTCACGCTATTGCCCACACAAGCCACCTTTATCTTCTGTGCTGCGTGAGAACCACAAACGCAAAGGCACAAGGCTATAATAAGGAGGATACTTTTATTCTTCATTCTTTATTCAAAAGATGTTACAATGTTGGAAGAAACCTATCTCGTCGAGTTCCTTCTTGAGTTGAATCTCTTCCTCTGGTGTAATGTTTTGGAAGGGTGTACGGTTAGGTCCGAGGTCGAGGCCGATGAGCTTCATGATGCGTTTGCCGCCCACGATGTTTCCACGGAAATGGCAGATGACGTTAATGACCTTCTGCGAGTAATCCTGTAGTTGACGTGCAGCCTCTAAATCGCCTCTGTTCCAAGCATCTATGATGCCAACAAGATTCTTTCCGTTATAGTTCGTAGTGCCTCCGATTCCGCCTTTTGCTCCACCCATAGCGAGGCAAGGAAGGATGGTTTCGTCCTGTCCGTGAAGCATGTCGAACTTGCCTCCACCGTAGAGTCGGCATTGGTTGTACTCATAGAGACTCTCGAAGGTGTACTTGATGCCTGCAAAGTTCGGAATGCGACCGTCAACTGCTTTGAGGAACTCAACCATCGGCAGGAAGGCACCATTAAAGGCAGGAATGTGGTAGAAATAGAAGGGTAGGGCGGGAGCTCCTGCGGCAATCTCTTCGCAGTACTTCACGAGTTCCTCGATTCGACCGATTTTAGGGAACGGAGGCGCCATAGCTCCGATGCCCCAAGCACCAATCTTCTGGGCATGTTCGGCAAGTTTGCGGCTCTCGCGAACACAGCAACTTCCCACATGCACGATGACTTTGAAGCCTTCTGGCGCAGCCGCAATCCAAGCTTCGGCCAGTTGCATGCGTTCCTCAGGCGTCAGCATATAGCCTTCGCCACTACTTCCGTTAATAAACACACCCTTCAGTCCGTTCTTCTGCAGCATTTTAGCATAAGCAGGGATGGGTTCCAAATTAATGTCGCCATTCTCGTAAAACGGAGTAAATGGCGCGTCGATAAGTCCGATGATTTTTTCCATGGTTATAATTGATTTGTTAGTTTTCGACAACAAAGATACTCTTTTTTTCTCAATTACGAATAATACATGCTGTTTTTTTTCTTTTCCAGTCTGTAAACGCGGCACGCCAAGTTTGCCAACGTGGCACGTTAAATTTGCAAAGATGGCACGTTAAGTTTGGCAACTTGGCACGTTAAGTTTGCAATTTAGCCACGCCATCTTTCGTCGAGTTTAGGTTTGCTTTGGCGAATTAGCTCACGGAAAGAATAATTTTTCACTTTTATCTTTTCTCTTTCCACTTTTTTTCGTACCTTTGCACGCGTTTTTCAAAGACTACACATTACTTTTCGGATATATGAAACTAGATATGCTGACGGCCGTTTCGCCTATTGACGGCAGATACAGAGGCAAGACTGAAGCTTTGGCAGCTTACTTTTCGGAGTATGCTCTGATTCGTTATCGCGTGCGAGTTGAAGTGGAATACTTCATCGCGCTCAAGCATTTGCCTTTGCCGCAATTGCAGGGCATTCCCGCCAGCGACGAGCAGCTTCGCGACATCTACCGTAACTTTACGGAAGAGGATGCCAAGCGTGTGAAGGACATCGAAGCTGTCACGAATCACGATGTGAAGGCTGTCGAGTATTACATCAAGGAGCAGTTCGACAAGATTGGCGGCCTGGAGCAATACAAGGAGTTCATCCACTTCGGTCTCACAAGTCAGGACATCAACAACACCAGCGTGCCCCTCAGCATCAAGGAAGCGCTCGACCAAGTCTATTATCCTCTCCTCGAGGAACTTATCGAGCAACTCAGCCAGTTCGCTGAAGAGTGGAAGGATGTTCCCATGCTGGCCAAGACGCACGGACAGCCAGCAAGTCCAACCCGCTTGGGCAAGGAAGTGATGGTGTTCGTCTATCGTCTCAAGCGTCAGCTCGACATGCTTCGTGCTTGCCCTCTCACAGCCAAGTTCGGTGGCGCGACAGGCAACTTCAACGCCCATCATGTGGCTTTCCCTATGTACGACTGGCGTGAGTTCGGCAGGAAGTTCACCAGCGAGAGCCTTGGACTTGAGCGAGAAGAATATACCACACAGATAAGCAACTACGACTGCCTGGGCGCTGTGTTCGATGCCATGAAGCGCATCAACACCATCATCATCGACCTCGACCGCGACTTCTGGCAGTATGTCTCGATGGAATACTTCCGTCAGAAGATTAAGGCAGGTGAAGTCGGCTCGAGCGCTATGCCGCACAAAGTCAATCCCATCGACTTCGAGAACTCGGAAGGCAACCTCGGCATCGCAAACGCCATTCTTTCGCACCTCAGCCTGAAGCTCCCCATCAGCCGTCTGCAACGTGACTTGACGGACTCGACTGTGCTCCGTAATGTTGGTGTTCCTGTTGGGCATATGCTCATCTCGATACAAAGCACCCTGAAAGGCTTGCGGAAGCTTGTCCTCAACGAAGAGGCCATCCGTCGCGACCTTGAGAACTGCTGGGCTGTTTGTGCAGAAGCCATTCAGACCATCCTGCGCAGAGAAGCCTATCCGCATCCCTACGAAGCCCTGAAAGCCCTGACGCGTACGGGCAAAGGCATCGACGAAGCTACCATTAAGAACTTTATAGAGGAACTGAACGTCAGCGAATCCGTGAAGGAAGAACTGCGTGCAATTACTCCATATTCATACACTGGAATGTAAGAAAAACACATTAATCCACAAACACTTAAACAAATGATTAACGAACAAGAAAACTGGAGAGACAAATTCTCGGATGCTGAAGCACCAAGACGCGCTTTTGATGCGCGGAACTCCGAATCAGACAACGGAGGTCGCCGTGATGGCTATCGTCCACAGAGTTACAACAACGACAGACAGAATGGCTATGGGCGTCCGATGCGTCCTCGCATCAATCGCCCTTACAATAACAATCAGGGCCAGGAAGGCTATCAGCCTCGCGAAGGTTATCAGCAAAGGGAAGGTGGCTACCAGCCTCGTCCTCGCTATAATCGTGAAGGCGGTTATGGGCAAAGAGAAGGTGGTTATCAGCCCCGTCCCCGTTACAATCGCGAAGGCGGCTACCAACCTCGCGAAGGCTATCAGTCCAGAGAAGGTGGTTACCAGCAGAGAGAGGGTGGCTATCAGCCTCGTCCTCGCTACAATCGTGAGGGAGGCTATCAGCAGAGAGAGGGTGGCTACCAACAGCGTCAAGGTGGTTTCAATCGCCGTCCTCGTACCGCTGGCTACAATCCTCATGCAAAGTACAGCATGAAGAAGCAGATTGAGTATAAGGAGCTTCATACTGACCCAGACGAACCAATCCGCTTGAACAAGTACCTCGCCAATGCTGGCGTTTGCTCACGTCGTGAAGCTGATGAGTTCATTCAGGCTGGCGTAGTGAAGGTCAATGGTGAAATTGTAACGGAACTTGGCACAAAGGTGAAGCGTTCCGATGAGGTACATTTCCACGACCAACTTGTCAGCATCGAGAAGAAGGTCTATATCCTCTTGAACAAGCCTAAGGACTATGTGACCACGAGCGACGACCCGCAGAACCGCAAGACCGTGATGGACCTTGTGAAGGGTGCTTGCCGCGAGCGCATCTATCCTGTAGGACGCCTCGACCGCAACACGACTGGCGTGCTTCTCCTCACGAATGATGGCGAGCTGGCAACTAAGCTGACGCATCCAGGCTTCATGAAGAAGAAGATTTATCACGTCTATCTCGACAAGAACGTCACAGCTGCCGACATGAAGCAGATTGCCGACGGCATCGAACTTGAGGACGGAGAAATCCACGCAGACGCTATCGAATATGCAAGCGAGACCGACCGCAAGCAGGTGGGCATCGAGATTCACAGCGGCCGCAACCGTATCGTGCGCCGCATCTTCGAGCACCTTGGCTACAAAGTCATCCGCCTCGATCGCGTTTACTTTGCTGGCTTGACGAAGAAGAACGTCCGTCGTGGCGACTGGCGCTTCCTCACGGAAAAGGAAGTGGATATGCTTCATATGGGAGCGTTTGAATAAAGAACCAATGTCCTTAAAGACCTTAATAATATGAAAAGAACTAAAGTTATTGATGCTCTGAAGAGCACAGCATACGGATCGGACATCAATGTGAAGGGTTGGGTGCGCTCGAAGCGTGGCTCGAAAGGCATCTTCTTTATTGCCCTGAATGATGGTTCGACCATTAAGAACGTGCAGATTGTGGGCGACGAGGCCAACTTCGATGAGGAGACCTTGAAGCGCATCACGACTGGTGCCTGCCTGAGTGTTGTTGGCAAACTCGTGGAGAGCCCTGCCGCAGGTCAGGCAAGCGAGATTCAAGCCACAGGTATCGAGATTCTTGGCGACTGCGACAACACTTATCCTCTGCAGAAGAAAGGCGCCAGCTGGGAGTTCCTGCGTAGCGTAGCACACCTGCGTCCCCGCACCAACACATTCGGAGCCATCCTGCGCATCCGTCACAACATGGCGATGGCTATCCATACGTACTTCCACGAGCACGGCTACTTCTACTTCCACACACCGCTCATCACGGCAAGCGACTGCGAGGGTGCCGGCAACATGTTCCAGGTCACGACCAAGAACCTCTACGACCTCAAGAAGGACGAGCAGGGCAAGATTATCTACGACGACGACTTCTTCGGCGAGCAGACTTCCCTGACTGTCAGCGGTCAGCTTGAGGGTGAGCTTGGCGCAACAGCCCTTGGAGCCATCTACACCTTCGGTCCGACGTTCCGCGCCGAGAACTCCAACACGCCCCGACACCTTGCCGAGTTCTGGATGATAGAGCCAGAGGTCGCTTTCCTCGACCAAGAGGAGCTGATGGACCTCGAGGAGGACTTCATCAAGTACTGCGTAAAGTGGGCGCTCGACAACTGCAAAGACGACCTCGAATTCCTCAACAAGATGATAGACAAGACGCTTATCGAGCGCCTCGAAGGCGTGCTGAAGGAAACCTTCGTTCGCCTGCCTTACACCGAAGGCATCAAGATATTGCAGGAGGCAAAGCAGAACGGCAAGAAGTTCGAGTTCCCCTGCGAGTGGGGCGACGACCTTGCCAGCGAGCACGAACGCTACCTCGTGGAGGAACAC
>CACXUA010000075.1 GCA_902770725.1 uncultured Bacteroidales bacterium
AGAGTCTCCAGGCAGGAGACTACGTGGTGCTCCTTGACGAACACGGCAGCGAACGGACAAGCGTGGACTTTGCCGCCTGGATGCAAAAGAAGATGTCGGCCGGCCCGAAGCGCCTCGTCTTCATCGTCGGCGGACCTTACGGCTTCTCCGACGCCATTCACAAACGGGGCAACGAAGAGGTCAGCCTTAGCCGCATGACACTCTCCCACCAGATGGTTCGCATGTTCTTTGTGGAGCAGATCTACAGAGCGATGACCATCCTGAACGGCGAGCCGTATCATCATGAGTAGATACACATAACAATATAATACTATGCTAACAGTAGAAGAACTTAACGACAGACTTATTGACCTGTCATTTGCCGAGGACATCGGCGACGGAGACCACACGACGCTTTGTTGCATCCCTGAAACCGAGATGGGCGAAAGCAAGCTTCTCATCAAGGAGGAAGGCATCTTTGCAGGCAACGAGATTGCAAAGAAAGTGTTTCATCGCTTCGACCCTGATCTGCAGGTCGAGACATACATCGAGGACGGAGCGCACGTCAAGCCCGGCGACATCGTGATGAGCGTCAAGGGAAAGGTGCAGAGCCTCCTGCAGACAGAACGTCTCATGCTCAACATCCTGCAGCGAATGAGCGGCATAGCCACGATGACGCACAAGTATCAGCAAGCCATTTACGATGCCGGTTGCAAGACACGCGTCCTTGATACTCGCAAGACGACACCAGGCATGCGAATGCTCGAGAAAGAGGCCGTGAAGATTGGCGGCGGCATGAACCATCGCATCGGACTCTTCGACATGATTCTCTTGAAAGACAATCACATCGATTTCTGCGGAGGCGTTCATAACGCGATAAGTCGTGCAAAGCAATATTTAAAAGAGAAAGGCAAGGACTTGAAGATTGAATGTGAGGTCAGGAACTGGAAGGAACTGGACGAAGCGCTTGCCGAGGGTTGCGACCGCATCATGTTCGACAACTTCACGCCCGAGGACACGAAGAAGGCCGTGGAGATTGTTGCGGGCCGATGCGAAACGGAATCGAGCGGCGGCATCACTTTCGACACAATGATTCCCTACGCCAAAGCCGGCGTCGATTTCATTTCGTTCGGAGCTTTGACCCACAGCGTGAAAGGTCTCGACATGAGCTTCAAGGCTGCAGGCAGCGATAAACTTATTATCAAATAGCGAGTTATGAAAAGATTTATTATACTTCTCGGAGCATTAATGGTCAATGTTCAATGGTCAATGTTCAATAATGCTCAAGCCTGCACGAACCTGATTGTCGGCAAGAAGGCCTCGAAGGATGGCAGCGTGATTATCTCTTACAGTCAGGACGACTACGGTTCATTCGAGCCGCTTCGCGTGATTCCTGCAGCCGATCATCCTGCTGGAGCGATGCATCCTTTGTATCATTACGAGAGCAACAATTACCTGGGAGAGATTCCGGAAGTCGCTCATACTTACGGCATCGTAGGCCTCATGAACGAGTTTCAAGTGTCGATTCACGAGACGACCTATGGCGGAAGGGCTGAGTTGACAGATACTATAAGTGGACTCATCGATTATGGTTCGCTCATGGTCCTTGGCCTTCAGCGCTCCAAGACTGCCCGCGAGGCTATTCAAGTAATGACAGAACTGACTGAGAAATATGGCTATGAGAGCGAAGGAGAAAGCTTCACCGTAGCTGACCCCAACGAGGTTTGGATTCTGGAGATGATTGGTAAAGGCCCTGGACGAAAGGGAACCGTGTGGGTTGCGGTGCGCATCCCTGACGATTGCATTAGCGGTCACGCCAATCAGAGCCGCATTCATCAGTTCCCACTCAAGGACAAGAAGAACTGCCTCTATGCAAAGGATGTTATCAGCTTTGCGCGAGAGAAAGGCTACTTCAATGGAAAAGATGCAGACTTCTCGTTTGCCGACGCATATGCTCCAGCAGACTTTGGAGCACTTCGCTATTGTGAGGCTCGCATCTGGAGCTATTACAACAAGTGGGCAGCCGAGGATATGAGCCCTTATCTGCCTTATGCGATGGGTGACACGAAAGGTCAAGTCATTCCACTATACGTAAAACCAAAGGCTCCGCTCAGCGTTCAAGATGTCAAGGACATGATGCGCGACCACTACGAAGGCACGCCGATGGCAATGACCGA
Source organism: uncultured Bacteroidales bacterium (assembly GCA_902770725.1). Taxonomy (GTDB): domain Bacteria; phylum Bacteroidota; class Bacteroidia; order Bacteroidales; family Bacteroidaceae; genus Physcousia. Next base: position 2,157 of record CACXUA010000075.1, read on the forward strand.
GGACATCGGAATGGGTGCTTGGGAAATGCCTTATCGCCCCACACCACTCAGTTTTGAAGTCGATGGAACGAAGTATTTCAACGAGCGTCCCATCAGTACTCAACAATCGGCTTGTGTTTATGTGAGTCAGATGCGCTCTTGGTTGCCCAATCATATCGGAGGAGTCACTTGGTTTGCCAACGACGAGGCGAACATGACAGCCTTTACGCCCTGCTATTGCAACATGACACAAGCCCCCGAGTGCTACGACAAGAATACTGCCGATGCATTCCACTTCTCGACTCGCTCAGCATATTGGGTAGAGAATTGGGTCAGCAACATGGTCTATCTGCGCTATAATCTGCTCTTCCCAGAGTTGCAGAAGGTTCGCGACCGACTGGAGAAAGACTACAACTCGCTGCAAGACGAGGTCGAGAGCAAAGCGGCAAGTATGGAGAAAGAAGAAGCCATCAAGTACCTTTCGGCATATAGCCATCGTATTGCTGGCGGCATGATGGACGAATGGAACCAACTTGCGCAACTCATTATCGTGAAGTACAACGATATGGCTGTAAAGCGAACAGACGAGAACGGGCAGTATGAGAAGACTCCTGGAGGCAATCCTCGTCCCGTACTTCGCCCAGGCTATCCTGAGCGTTTCAAGCGCGAGATTATCAAGCAAGCAGGCACTCGATACAAAGTACCCCAGTGAAGTTGCCAAAGTTAACGTGTTAAGTTGGCAAAGTTAACGTGTTAAATTGACGAACTTAACGTGCTTAGTTTTCAAACTAAACGTGCTTAGTTAAGAAAGATCTAACGAAACATGAAGAAACTTACTATTTTTCTATTGGCTATCTCCCTGCATCTGAACGCTTTCGCACAAGGTTGGCCTTATGATTACGAAGGGGTTATGCTGCAAGGATTCTATTGGGATTCGTATTCCGAAACGTCTTGGGCGAAACTCCAAGCACAAGCGGACGAGATAGCCCCATTCTTCCAATTGATTTGGATTCCACAAAGCGGTTGGTGCAACAGCGACTACACGATGGGCTACATGCCTGTCTATTACTTCAACCAGAAGAGTGCCTTCGGTTCCGAAAGGGAGCTCAGAAGCATGATAGCCACATATCGTAGCAAAGGCACAGGTTTCATTGCCGACGTCGTCCTCAACCATCGCAAGAACATCGGGGAAAACGGATCGTGGGTTGACTTTCCCGAAGAGACATGGAACGGCAAGACATATAAGATGACACCAACCGACATCTGTGGTAACGACGATGGAGGCACCACGGCAAACTGGGCAAGTGGAAACGGACTGTCGCTTTCCATCAACGACGACACAGGCGACGACTGGTCGGGCTGCCGTGACCTCGACCATAAGAACCCGCATGTGCAGGAAATCATCAAGGACTACCTTAAGTTCCTCCTCGAAGACGTCGGCTACGCAGGCTTCCGCTATGATATGGTCAAAGGTTTCTGGGCAAGTTTCGTAGGCGACTACAACATGTCGGCACGTCCAACCTTTAGCGTGGGCGAGTATTTCGACGGTGCAACTAAAATCAAGGAGTGGATAAACTACTCGAAAGGGTATGTAGCAGAGCATCCAACCAGCGCCGCCTTCGACTTCCCGTTCCGCTATCGTATGCGCGACGCTGTCGAATCCCACAACTGGCGAAATCTCGGCTGGGACGAAAAGCCGCTCGCCTTCGACGACTACTACAAGCAATACGCCGTCACCTTCATAGAAAACCACGACACGGAGTACCGCAGCGAAAAAGAACCTCAGACACCTATCTGGAGAGATACACTTGCTGCCAACGCCTATCTCTTGGCTATGCCTGGAACGCCTTGTGTCTTCTACACTCATTGGCGAGATTGCAAGTACGCGCTCAAGCAAATGATAATGGCCAGACACATTGCAGGCATCACGAATACCTCGGGTTGCGAGGAGAAATGGATGGACGACAACTTCTACGCGAAAGCTGTTTATGGCAAGAAAGCCACGCTGCTCTGTGTCGTTGGCACCTATCCGTATAACTATATTGTTAACGAAAACGACTTCACAGAAATTCTATCTGGCAAAGGTTACCGTTATCTCCTGAATCGAGTCGCCAATACCGTTTGGATGGATGTGCCTGATGGAAGGTACGAAGCACCCTTGAATGTCAGATTCACAGCTGTAAGCAACCTGTCTGGAGCCAAGATTGTCTATACGACAGACGGTTCCATTCCGACTGCCGAAAGCCCTCAAATAGCAAGTGGAAGCACGTTGAGCATTGAATCGTCCTGCACGATAAAGGCAGGCATCCTGTCGAATGGAACGGTTCAGGGCATTCAGAGTCGCAAATACGAAATCTTCGAGCCACACGACATAACGCTTTATGTTCATTCAGACATCACTTGGGGTAACATGAATTTCTATGTTTGGGACAATAAAGGAAAGACATTAAATGGAGATTGGCCAGGCAAGCGTGTCACCAAGACAATAACCATCGATGGCAAAAGATGGTACTATCAGACCTTTAGCATCACTTCGCCCGACCAATACCTTAACCTTATTGTTTGCAATTCGAATGCAACCAAGCAAACAACTGACATAATAGGTATTCGCGAAGACCATTTCTTCTGCATCACAGGAGACAAAGATGGCAGCAAGTACACTGTGGAAGACCAAACAGAAGATATGACGACTGGAATACAACCTCCACTGCTAATACCCGTCGAGAAAGGCTCAAGTGCCGCTTACAACCTGTTGGGAATGCCTGTTCCACAAGGCAGGAAGAAGGGAATCGTCATAGAGAACGGACGCAAGATAGTTTATCAATAATCAAATCAGATATGATAAAGTTCTCCATTTTACATGTGTTTTTGTCGGCTCTGATTTGTCTGGCTCCAACATTACCTTTACAAGCGGAGGACGATTATCCTGCCAATTATGCTCGCGCACCACGTTTTCGTGCCCTACTCCATTATGAGCCAAATGCAGAAGAGGCGCATGTTCAATTCGACAAGCAAGCCATCGAGTTCTTTCGCAAACTGACTTATGGCGAGGGGTGGCTCATGGATGTTACCACTTCGCTTGCCGATTATCCCTACGAAAAACTGAAAGATTACTCTATTCTCATCAGCCTGAATGCGACGCCTAACGGTAAAGAGCAACGGGATGACTTCGAGAAATATATGGAGAATGGTGGCGGATGGATGGGATTTCATGCCTCTGCCTATAATGACAGGAATACGAATTGGCCTTGGCTCAACAAGTTCTTGGGCTGCGGAACATTCTATTGCAACAACTGGCCCCCACAACCTGCTTTGGTGGAATGCGATACGCAGGACCATCCTGTTACCGCTTCTTTGCCACAATCCTTTGTTGCTCCGGCAAGTGAGTTCTATCAGTGGAATCCCAGCCCGCGAAAGAATCCCGATGTGGAAGTGCTTGTCTCCATCTCGCCAAAGATGTACCCGTTCGGTTTGAAAGATGTTGTGAAGTTTGGCGACTTCCCTATCGTCTGGACAAACAAGAAGTACAGGATGATTTACCTGAATATGGGGCACGGCGACGAAGGCTTTATCGATGCCACTCAGAACCTGCTCTTCGTCAACGCCTTTCGTTGGATTGTGAGCCAAGACCCGAAAGGAGACCCGTTTGAGAAGTAGGTCTAACACTATTGAGAAAAGCAAGGGCCATTCACAGTTTCACAATTCACAATTAATTTTTGTGCCCTTGCACTCATAGACTTGAATTAAGAATGTTAATTATTATTAATTATTATTATTATATATTAATATATATATATATAATTATATAGATATAACTATAGAGAAATCTCTGAGGAGGAATGCAACCCTTCAAAAAAAAACTGTGAATTGTGAATTGTGAAGATTGTGTTGCTCATAAAAAAAAAGGCGCTGCCAATCGGTAACGCCTTCTTCTATATATATTATATATAATGTGTATTCTTAACGCAGACGGTCCAGCGAACGAACTAGCATCTCGTCCTTCAGAATGCCTCGGAATGCAAGATAAAGCAAAATGAGGGCTACGGCTGGAAGGGCTGCTGCTATACGTGTACTATAAAGATTAACCGTTGGATTGAGCAAATAGAAGCAGATGATGCCGTAGACAATGTACCAGAACACCAAAAGTATCATGCAGAATGATGCCACTCGCATCTGCAAGGGACGATGCTTGAAGAGCCAAATATCGATGAAGACCAAGCCAGTCGTAATGACGAGAAGTCCCATCAATACAGGGCAGAAGTAGAACACATGTTTGCCTTCTGAGACGAGCCAGAGGTTGTACATGTCCACATTTTCATAAGCGCCCCATAATTCGGCCAGCATGCCTGTTTCGCCTGACCAGAAGTGAGCAATAGGCATACAAAGACAACCTAAGCAAAGAGCAAAGGCCAGAAGCAGATAGATGGTCTGAATGCGTTGCAACATGCTTTAGTCGAGCAGAGTGGTTGTCTCCTTACTTGGATTGCGATAGTAGATCTTGCCATCGATGAACTCCTGAGTTGCAATGAGTGTTGCCTTAGGAAGTTTCTCGTAGTAACGGCTGATTTCTATTTGCTCGCGGTTCTCGAACACTTCGTCGAGGTTGTCCTGAGTGCTTGCGAACTCAGAGAGTTTCTTGCTCAGTTCCTGCTTGATGTCGGCAGAGATCTGATTGGCGCGCTTACCAATGATAACGACGCTTTCATAGATGTTGCCAGTTTCTTCGCAAAGGCTCATGGGGTCTCTGTTAACGGTGTCGTTAGGTGCTTGTGTCTTCTTGTAATCCATTTTGTATAATAAATTTGTTTTTGTTCAGGGTTGTATTGTTTATTTTAAATCATCTTCATCTAATGGCAGACCTTTCTTCGAAACCACTCGTTCTGAATTGGTAAAGATAGTCTGAGCCTCTTTCATGTATTGGCTTTCGGGGAAGTCGGTTTGAAAGGCATAATACTCGTCAATCGCATCGCGGAACCGCTCCATCTTCTTCTCTTCTACACTTTGCCGTGCAAGATGATACTTCGCCCTTAATGCCAGGATTGAAAGCTCTTCGCGAAGTTTTGCGGAAGCATAAGGATAGTCCTTCAAAGCATTTTGTGCCGTCACCACACAAGCTTCGTAATTGTTGCCGCCATAGACACAATTGAATGTATAGGTCCCCAGGTCATAATAGAGTTTGGCTGACAGATATTCCTTCTCGACGAGCTTATCTTGCATCTCATAGATGATGGCATGCACCTGCTCTTTGAGCGTCGTTGTCGGGCAATAATCCAGAAAGTTTTGGAATTCCTTAATGGCCTCCATCGTGCTCGACTGGTCTAGGCGGACATCGGGTGTCTGCTTGTAGAGTGCATAGCCACTGTTGAAGCGCGCCATCTCCATATATGCTCCTTTCGGATAGAGCTGATAGTACTTCTTGAAGAACATAACAGCCGATTCGTAATCCTTTGCCTTAAGGTTGCTTTCGCCAAGCATGTAGAGGCTTTCCTCGCCATAGGAAGTGCCCTTCAAAGGCGCAAGCAACAGGCTGAAAAGCTCCGAAGCCTGACGATAATGACCATTTGCATAGAGGGCTTTGGCTGCTTCGTACTTGTATTCATAGTCGTTGCTTTTGAGCACGTTGGAGTACTCGCTGCATGACTCGAGAAGCATGAAGCAGGGAGCAAAAAGTAATATAAGGAATCGACTCATTCTCATATCAGGGCGCAAATATACTGCTTTTTGTTTTGTCTGCCAAAGGTATGAGCATAAAAAAGTGCTTATAGCACCTTTTTTTAATCTTTCTTAGCTTTTGCAGGGTCGTAAATAGCCATTCCGACGAAGGAATCCGCGCATCCATAGAAGAGGTACCACTTGCCTCGGAACGGCACAAGACCTTCGGTAAAGACTGTTCCCGATGGATATTGCCCGCTCTTCTCGAAGTCGTCTTCTGGATAGAAATAAGGCTCGTCCAGCCTGTCGATAAGTTTAGTCGGGTCTTTCAGCGAGAAGAGTGCCTGTCCTGCACAATAGGCTCCTGAAGCATAGCGCTGGTCGCCATTCTCGCCTCCTCTGTTCTTACCGTTGTAGAAAAGCATGATGCCATGTTTTGTCTTGATGGCTGGCGGGCCACATTCCACGAGTTGACTGTCGAAATAGCCCTTACGAACGTCCATGACATGCAAGAGTTTACCATCGGAAGCCAGCATCGGTTCCCAA
>CACXUA010000076.1 GCA_902770725.1 uncultured Bacteroidales bacterium
TAAATACCCCAGCAAATGCCTAATGCCATCACAAGCAAAGCAAATCCGAACAAAGGATAAACTCTGCCGATAAGCTTGTCGATGGGCAAAAGCGTGGCAAGGATGAAGTAGAGGAAAATTGCTGCCAACCAGAAGCCATTCGATAAGAACCAACCCTTGTCTGGCGTCATGTTGTCGAGCAAAGCTGCTGGCGTCGTCACGAAAACTGCACCAACAAGGACGAGCAACACAAGGGCTCCAATTCGCATTACCAGTCGCATTCCTTCGCCCAACTCGTTCCCGATAATCTCAGGCAACGAGATGCCGCCTTGCCTGATGCAAATCATGCCACAAAGATAGTCGTGAACGGCTCCGGCAAAAATGCAGCCAAGCATTATCCAAAGATAGGCTGCGGGGCCAAAGAGGATGCCCATGATTGCTCCGAAGATAGGACCTGTGCCGGCAATATTGAGGAATTGTATCAAGAACACTCGCCAAGCAGGCATCGGGATGAAGTCCACGCCATCTTGCTTGGTGTAACAAGGCATCTGAGCCGAAGCGCTGGGACGAACTACTCGCTCAACGATTGCTCCGTAAATTAAATAGCCTATGAGCAGGCAAACTAAAGAAACTGAGAATGTTATCATCTTTTTAGATTCTTAATCAAAAATAAAAGGGACACAATGAAGGTAAATGCTCCACCTATTATATAACCCAGAGTCATATCCAGGCCAAAGCCGTTCTCCTTGTCAATCAGTATGAAGCAAGCACTCACAGCACACATGAAGACTGCAGGGAAATAGGCTATCAGCCAGGACCAACCGGGCAAGATGCCTTTTCCGTCAGTTCGATACTTCAGGAAATGTGCGATTGTGAAGAAAGTGAAAGTCGCCAAGACTTGGTTGAACCAAGAAACGTAGAGCCACAAAACCTTGAAGCTGCTGACGTTCAGCATGGCGATGGCTACAGCAAAGAGCGGGGCTGTGAGGATGAGTCGCTTGACGAGTGGCTTCTGGTCATAGTGGCTGAAGTCGGCCACAATCATACGAGCTGCCCGGAAAGCACTGCCGCCAGTACTCATGGGGGCTGCCACGATGCCAAGCACAGCAAGCACCAGTCCTGCATTACCCAGCCAGTCGTTGCACATCCGCTCAACCAAAAGACCTGGATTCATCTTGGCCGTTCCACAAGCAGTCATGGCGTTGTAGAGCTTTTCGTATGGTGTTGCTCCTGCTATGTCGAGCATATCGACGAACTTCATCGCAGCTGCTGCCCAAATGAGTGCAACCACACCTTCGGTCACCATCGCTCCGTAGAAACAACGAAGGCCGTACTTCTCGTTCTTGATGCAACGTGCCATCATAGGACTTTGCGTGGCGTGGAAGCCACTTACGGCTCCGCAGGCAATCGTGATGAAGAGGCCTGGGAAGAGAGGCGTATAGCTGACAGGATAGTGGTCGCTGAATGCTTCGGCAAAAGAGGGAATGTTGCCTTCGTGCGTAAAGATGCCAAAACCGATGAGCACGGCCATGATGAGCAGTGCCGCACCGAAGATGGGATAGATGTTTCCAATGACTTTACTGATGGAAAAGACTGTGACAGCAAGGTAGAAGACGAGGATGAGGACCGTCCAAATCAGGTTGGTATCGGCCACATCGAACAGCCTGAGTGTCAACTGGTCCATCAATCCTGCCGGTATCAGCACGAAGCTGGCTCCGACGCAAATCATCAGGACAAGCGACACAACTCGCATCACCAATCGACACACGCTGCCTAGTTCGTCGCCAATTATCTCTGGTAGGCCCATTCCGTCACGTCGAATGCTTATCATGCCTGCCATATAGTCGTGCATGGCACCGCCCAAGATGCATCCAAAGACGATCCAAAGAAAGGCTGCAGGTCCATAGAGGACACCCATCATAGCGCCAAAGATTGGTCCTGTACCTGCGATATTGAGGAACTGGACCGTATAGACTTTCCATGTTGGCATCGGGATGTAGTCGGCTCCATCCTGCTTCGTGTAGCAAGGCGTTTTGCGATTCGGATCAACGCCAAACACCTTCTCCACAAATGTGCCGTAGATAAAATATCCGAGCACCAACAGAGCTAACGCAATACAAAATGTGACCATAATTGGACGTAAGATGTAAGATGTAAGATGTAAGATGTTCTTTTGATGCTACAAAGTTACAAAAAAATCTTCATTCAACACTCTTAATTCTTCACTTTTTTCGTATCTTTGTGGCATGAAACACACATTATTTATTATTCTATATCTCTTTGCCTCCCTTTTCAGCACTTTTTCTGAGGCACAGAGCCTGCATAAGAAGAGCGATTTCCTACCCAAAACCATCACTCCTGCCTTGGAGGAGGACGAAAATCTGCTCCCTTATCTGTATTCCCCTCTTGCGCCAAAATATGAAGTCCGAGCAGTTTGGCTGACAACAATCATGGGCTTAGACTGGCCGAAGACGAGGGCCACAAATGCGACAAACAGGGAGGCTCAGAAGGAAGAACTCTGCGAGTTGCTCGACCAGCTACAGGCTTGCCGCATCAATACGGTGGTCCTGCAGACCAGAATTCGAGGCTCAGTCATCTATCCGAGCGAAATAGAGCCTTGGGATGTCTGCCTGACCGGCACCTTCGACCGCGACCCTGGCTACGACCCGCTTGCCTTCGCTATCGAGGAAGCCCATAAACGCGGGATGGAACTTCATGCCTGGATAGTCACCGTGCCTGCCTTCAAGATAGAAAATGCCAAGAAGATGGGCAAGCGAAGCCTGCTCAAGACGCATCCCGAACTGCTGAAGAAGCATGGCGACCAATACTATCTCGACCCAGGTTTGCCAGGCTCTTCTGCCTATCTCACCAAGCTTTGCAAGGAGATTGTAACAGGTTATGATGTTGATGGCATACACTTCGACTACATCCGCTACCCAGAGAATCCTGAGTCATTCGCAGATGCGGCCACCTTCAAGAAGTACGGAAACGGCCAGAGCAAGCGGTCATGGCGAGAGCAGAACATCACCAAGATGGTTCGAGACGCCTATGAAGCCGTGAAAGATATCAAGCCTTGGGTACGTGTAAGTTGCTCTCCTGTAGGCAAATACAAAGACCTCAGACGCTATTCTGCAAAGGGCTGGTCTGCACTGGGAGCAGTTTATCAGGACGCTCAAGGCTGGCTTCGCGAGGGCATCATGGACATGCTTCTGCCGATGATGTACTTCCAGGGCGACCACTTCTACCCGTTCGCTGTCGATTGGAAGGAGCATGACTATGGTCGGACAGTTGCTCCTGGACTCGGCATCTATTTCCTCCATCCAAAAGAGAAAGACTGGGATTGGGGCATCATCCAGCGAGAGCTCTGCTACCTCAGGCAGATGGGACTGGGCGGGCAGGCTTATTTCCGCAGCCAGTTCCTGACCGACAACACGAAAGGCATCTACGATTATCTGCAGAAAACCTTCTATCCCTATCCTGCCCTGCTGCCTCCCATGACTTGGCAAAGCACATCGAAGCCTCAGAAGCCCTGGCTTGTATCGAAGGAAAGAGTTGGCGGCGTCAATGAAAAGATTGAGTGGACGACGGAAACGGAGAATTGCAGGTTTGTAATTTATGCCAGCAAGAAGCTGCCAGTCGATACGAGCAACCCGAAAAATATCGTCAGAGTAAGCTACGACACAAGCTACACTTACAGCCTGCTTGGCGCCTATTATCGTGGCTATCACCTCGCCATCACAGCCCTCGACCGCTACGGAAACGAGAGCCCCGCACTGGAGCTTTAGAAGCGTAACGTGTTAAGTTGCCAAAGTTAACGTGTGAAGTTGGCAAAGTTAACGTGTGAAGTTGACCAACTTCACTGTAGTAGTTTGGAGCCGTCTCAGGAAGGCTGCTATTTCTTTCCTTTTTTACTCGAAGAAGCCTTCAGTTTCTCCCTCAAGAATTGGGCTGTAAAACTGTTCTTGCACTTGGCCACTTCTTCTGGAGTTCCACAGGCAAGAAGGTTACCGCCAGCATCGCCGCCTTCGGGGCCAAGGTCGATAATGTAGTCGGCACACTTGATGACCTCAAGATTGTGCTCGATGATGATGATGGTGTGGCCTCGTGAGATGAGGGCATTGAACGAGTCGAGCAACTTGCGGATATCGTGGAAGTGCAAGCCCGTAGTGGGTTCGTCGAAGATGAAGATTGTGGGCTTCGACTTCTCCATACCTAAGTAATAAGCCAGTTTGACGCGTTGATTCTCGCCGCCAGAAAGGGTTGATGATGACTGCCCGAGCTTGATGTAGCCAAGGCCGACATCCTGCATGGGCTTGAGCAACGAGATGATGCGCTTCTCCTTGTACTCGGAGAAGAACTCGATGGCCTGGTTGATGGTCATATCGAGCACGTCGCAAACGTTCTTATCATGGAAGCGTACATCCAGAATCTCTGGCTTGAAGCGTTGTCCATGACAGCTTTCGCAGGGCAGCACAAGGTCGGCCATGAACTGCATCTCGATAGTAACGGTTCCTTCGCCCTTGCATTCCTCGCAACGTCCGCCGTCGGTATTGAAGCTGAAGAACGCCGGAGTGAAGCCCATCTGCTGTGAAAGTGCCTGAGCCGCAAAGAGTTTCCTTATCTCGTCCCACGCCTTGACATAAGTGACGGGGTTCGAGCGCGTGCTCTTTCCTATGGGGTTCTGATCGACGAACTCTATGGCGTTGACCATCTTCATGTCGCCCTCCAGACCCAGGAACTCGCCAGGACGGTCAGCCACCTCATCCAACTGACGCTTCATCGCATTATAGAAGATGTCGCGCACCAGGCTGCTCTTACCGCTGCCACTCACGCCAGTCACACACGTCATCAGACCAAGCGGGAAACGCACGTCAATGCCTTTCAGGTTGTTGGCGCGTGCCCCTTTCACTTCGATGTAGCTGTTCGACTTGCGACGGGCAAGGGGAAGAGGAATCGTCTCAGCTCCCGTCAGGAAGCGAAGGGTGTGGGAAGTGTCACCGGCTCCTGCAATGCCTTCAGACGGACCGTTGTATATGACCTCACCTCCCAGGCGACCTGCCTCGGGACCTATGTCGATGAGCCAGTCGGCAGCACGGATGATTTCCTCGTCATGCTCGACGACAATGACCGTGTTGCCGAGGTCGCGAAGCTGCTTCAAGACCTTGATGAGCCGTTCTGTGTCGCGACTATGGAGGCCGATGCTGGGTTCGTCCAGAATATAGAGACTCCCCACCAGGCTGCTTCCCAGCGAGGTGGCGAGGTTGATGCGTTGGCTTTCACCTCCCGAAAGACTGTTCGACGGGCGATTCAGCGTCAAGTAACCCAAGCCGACGTCCAACAGATACTGCAACCGATTACGGATTTCCGTAAGGATTCGCTTGGCAATCTTCTCTTCGTGCTCGCTCAACTTAAGTTTTTCTACCCAAGGCAGCAACTCGCTGACCGAGATGTTGACGAGTTCGGTGATGCTTTTGCCGCCCACTTTCACGTAGTTCGCTTCGGGTCGGAGCCTTGTTCCGTGGCACTTCGGACAGGTCGTCTTGCCACGATACCTGGCCAGCATCACACGATTCTGTATCTTGTATTGCCCTTGGCGCAAGTATTCGAAGAAGGCATCGACGGAAAGCAATCCCCATTCCCGCTCTTCGGGTAGTATTTTCCACTCAGTCGGAACGAGCATCTCCTTGCCGCCCAGCACCTCACTCTTCATTTGGGGAACTGTAGGGCAACCGTGCCAAAGCCAGTCCTTCTCGTCCTGTGTCAGCTCGAAGTAAGGCTTGAAGATGGGGAAGCCGCGCTCTGAGTTGCAGCGGATGAACCATTCCTTCCATTCGCTCATCTTTTCGCCTCGCCAGCAGACGACAGCTCCGTCGTAGAGGCTCAAAGCCGTGTTCGGTATGACCATCTGCTCGTCTATGCCGATGACCTTGCCGAAGCCTTCGCACTCAGGACAGGCTCCCATCGGAGAATTGAAGGCGAACAGCTTATCGGAGGGTTCCTCGAAGGTGATGCCGTCTGCCTCGAAACGCGTACTGAAAACGTGGCGTTCACCATTGGGAACAAACTGGAGGACTGCCTCGCCGTGCCCCTCGTAGAAGGCTGTCTCGCAGGAATCAACGAGTCGGGCTATCGTGTCGCGGTCGTTAGCTGAGGAAAGGCGGTCGATAACCAAATAAAGTTGAGAGTTGAGAGTTGAGAGTTGAGAGTTCACATCCTCGATTCTCACCACTTCATCCCCGACGAGGACTCTGGCGAAGCCGCTTTTGCGATACATCTCGAGCTGCTGCTCCAGAGAGCGTCCCTCGGGCAAATGGATGGGGCACATCACCATGAACTTCGTGCCTTCTGGCTTCGATAGCATGCAAGCCACGGCATCTTCGGTGGTGTGGCGCTTTACTTCTTTTCCGCTGACTGGCGAGAATGTACGACCGATGCGGGCGAAGAGCAGACGCAAGTACTCATAAATCTCCGTACTGGTACCGACCGTGCTTCGAGGATTGCGGCTCGAAACCTTCTGCTCGATGGCGATGGCAGGCGGAATACCCTTGATGTAGTCGCACTCCGGCTTGTTCATTCGGCCGAGGAACTGACGGGCATAAGCGCTCAAACTCTCCACATATCGGCGTTGACCCTCAGCGTATAGTGTGTCGAAGGCAAGGCTGCTCTTGCCGCTACCACTTAATCCAGTGATAACCACCAGCTTGCCTCTTGGAATCTCGAGGTTGACATTCTTCAGATTGTTGACCCTCGCGCCCTTTATCTTTATGCAATCTTCCATTTCGTTACATTCATCCTGCAAAGATACGAAAAATAACGGAAACAGGAAAAAGAAGGGGGAAATTTGGTGGAAATACAGCAAAGTTTGTTATAAAATGAGCCAGAAAAGCATGACTTGACTGCATGAAAGAAGATTCGAATCAAGGAACCAATTCCATCATACAATGACTGATTTGTAAGGATTTTTCCATATGAGTCGCATTCTGACGGCTTATTTTTGCGTCTGTGGCACTTTTGAACCTAAAACGCAAGAAAATGGCTTAAATCAAATTACACCTGATAATCAGCTACTTACAAAGGTGGATTTTTTGCCCCAATGCAAAGAAAGTATAATTCCAGCACAGAGAACGGATAAGTTCGTCATAAAAAGTCACGAAATTCGACGTGGGAAGATGGTCAACGCAACAGGTCGAAATTGATAACGCCCCACAGGACACTTGCAAACTTAACGTGCCACGTTGAAAACTTCACCACACTGAAGTCGCAAACACGACACTCTACTTCACTAATTTTTGTAAGGATTTTTCCTCGACCCAGCTATTTGGTTATCTCGCCACAAAGGTTGCTGTTCATCATCTCCCTGATCTTCTCGGTCGGAAGTTTATGGCCGAGCAGGAACATCAGCTTGGCGATGGCGCATTCCGGAGTACTGTCGTAGCCACTCACCACACCGGCTTCCAGCAGGGGCAGGCTCGTCTCGTAGAGTCCCATGTGCACGCTGCCCGACTGACATTGCGTGATGTTGACCATCAGCAGCCCGCGTTCGCTGGCATCTTTGAGTTCCTGCTTGAACCACTTCAGCTGCGGAGCGTTGCCTGCGCCGAAGGTTCGAATCACAGCCGCTTTCAGTCCGGGGATGTTCAGCACGGCATGAACCAGACTCTGCTGGATGCCAGGGAAGAGCGTCAGAACGACAACATCGGGACAGACAAGATAGTGAGGTTTGAAAGGCCTGTTGGGATCGGGCTTTCGGATGGCTGATTCGTTGTAGCGTATTTGCATGCCAACCGTTGCAAGGTCGGGATAGTTGAACGAACGGAAAGCATTGAACTGCTCTGCATTTATCTTGGTCGTACGGTTGCCGCGCATCAGTTTCTCCTTGAAGTAGATGCAGACCTCGGGCACGATTGGCGTACCGTCTTCGTGCTGAGCCGCAGCTATCTCGATGGCCGTGATGAGGTTCTCCTTGCCGTCCGTACGGAGTTTGCCTATCGGCAACTGCGAGCCGGTCAGAATCACAGGCTTGCCCAGATTCTCAAGCATAAAGCTGAGGGCAGAAGCGGTATAGGCCATCGTGTCTGTGCCATGCAGGATAACGAAGCCGTCGAAGCGGTCCACAACGTGACCATGCTGACG
>CACXUA010000077.1 GCA_902770725.1 uncultured Bacteroidales bacterium
TATTAATAATAAAACTCTATTAATAATCTTATAGTGCTGTCGTGAATCCGTCCATTTCGCTTCCTGTCGTATAACAACTTTCTAATTATCTAATTATCTAACTTCGCCACCGCCGAAAAAACTTTCATTTTCTGTGAAAATAATTGCCAATTTGCTTGCGTAATTCAAGAAAATGTCGTATCTTTGTAGAGGATTTAAGAGGTGAGCCCTAGGCTGCAGACAAGGGCAAACGCGGCACAGCTAAAATGCCGACGAAGCATGCTTAAGTACGCAATATCACACGCTAAGTTCGGTCACGAAGCACGCCACGTTTCTATACCTGACACATGAGAAAACGGAATTAAAAAAGCGCCACCCTTAGCTTAGGACAGCGCTTCTAAATCTCTTGATTTCTATTTTCTTAATCCTTCATTCTCCTGAGCACGCAAGCTGTGCGTGTGGGCAGGTAGAGCTTGAGCCAGCCCTTGTTGTCGCGAGCCAAATCGCGATCATAGACGGTGTAGTGGATGAGCTTATCGTCATTGAATCCGTTGCCGCCGAAAGCTGGGTCGTCGGTATTGAGGAGGTACTCGTAGGCACCCGTCTCCACCATGAAGCCATAGTCGCAATAGCTGCTGAAGGGGCTGAAGTTGAAGAAGAACAGGAGGTCTCCACGACGGAAGGCAAAGACCTGGTCTCCGTCGTTATGCCAAATCTCGACAACGGCCTGCTTCTCGAAACTCTTGTACTTCTTGAGCAACTTAATCATGGCTTGGTCGAAGTCACCAAGATAATGGTAGCAGAGTTCCTTGTTGTCTACGAGGTTCCACTGGCGACGGGCATATTTGTAGCTCCAGCCGTTTCCTTCGCGGGGGAAGTCCACCCATTCGGGATGTCCGAACTCGTTACCCATAAAGTTAAGGTAGCCGCCGTTTATGGTGCTCAGAGTAGCCAGGCGAATCATCTTGTGGAGGGCAATACCACGGTTCACATTCGAGTTCTCGTCGCCCTTCTTGAAGTGCCAGTACATATCAGAGTCAATGAGGCGGAAGATGATGGTCTTGTCGCCCACAAGTGCCTGATCGTGGCTCTCGCAATAGGAGATTGTCTTCTCATCACGACGACGGTTTGTGAGTTCCCACAAGATGGAACTTGGCTTCCAGTCTTCGTCGCGCAACTCCTTTATAATCTTAATCCAATAGTCAGGAATGTTCATGGCGAGGCGATAGTTGAAGCCATAGCCTCCGTCCTTCATCGGAACAGCCAGTCCAGGCATTCCGCTCACTTCCTCGGCAATGGTGATGGCATTCTTGTTGACGCTGTGGATGAGCTCGTTGGCAAGGGTCAGGTAAGTGATGGCATCACCATCCTGATGTCCGTTATAGTAGTCTCCGTAGCTCATGAAGCTCTCCCCAAGTCCGTGGCTGTAGTAGAGCATAGAGGTGACACCGTCGAAGCGGAAGCCATCGAAGTGGAACTCCTCGAGCCAATACTTGCAGTTACTAAGCAGGAAATGCAGTACTTCGTTCTTGCCATAGTCGAAGCAGAGGCTGTCCCAAGCTGGATGCTCACGACGGTCTCCTTTGTTGAAGTACTGGCAGGGGTCGCCAGCAAAGTTAGCCAGGCCCTCCACTTCGTTCTTCACGGCATGACTGTGCACGATATCCATCACAACAGCTATGCCCATGCTATGTGCCTTATCTACAAGCGATTTAAGTTCATCTGGCGTACCAAAGCGAGAACTTGGAGCGAAGAAACTGCTCACGTGATAGCCGAAGCTTCCATAGTAAGGATGCTCCTGAATGGCCATAATCTGAATGCAGTTGTACCCGTCAGCAGCTACGCGAGGCAGGATGTTGTCGCGGAACTCAGTATAAGTGCCGATACCCTCCTTGTCCTGTGCCATACCGATGTGGCACTCGTAGATGAGCAAGGGGTTTGTCGCGGGACGGAACTTCTCCACCTTCCATTGGTAAGCCTCTTCGGGACACCATACTTGCGCGGAGAAAATGTGTGTCTGTTCGTCCTGCACAACACGATTTGCCCAAGCTGGGATGCGTTCTCCCTGGCCACCTTCCCAATGCACGATAAGCTTGTAGAGGGAGCCGTGCTTAAAGCTCTTGTTCTTGATTTTGATTTCCCAGCTGCCATTGCCGCCTTTGACGCGCTTCATGGCATAACGGGGACTTTCCGTCCACTTGTTGAAGTCACCTACGACATAGATCTCCGTGGCATTTGGAGCCCATTCACGCAGGATAAATCCGTCCTCCGTCTTGTGCAGACCGAAGTAGAGGTAGCCTGTGGCAAACTCGCTGAGATTGTTTGTGCCGCCAGTCAGTTCAGCCATCTTATAGACAGCCTGAGCATGACGTCCGTTGATGGCATCTGCAAAATCCTGCAAGCCGCTATCGTTTCTGATGAGACGAAGCACTTCGGGTTCCTGAACAACCTTTTTGCCTTTTGCATTCGCTGCACCTTTCTTCTTGGTGCTTTTCTTTGTTTCCTTTTCGGAAACTTTCGCTTTAGTACGAGCCATTAGGGTATTTATTTTATTATTTACGATTTCAACTTGGGTCTCCGAGTTGGAGATGGCGGCGAGAGCTTTTTTACCAGGTTCCGACGGCAATTCCATCTTGATAGACAACCTTGCGCAGGACCTGCCCATTCTTGTCTTTCTCGAGGAACTCACCATTTTTCTTGTCTGCGCTGAAGTTGCCTTCATAGCGTATGCCATCAACATCCACGAGGATGCCTTTGCCTTCTTTCAGTCCATTACGGAACGTTCCTTTGAAGCGAGTACCATCTGCTTGACGCAGGATACCCTCTCCATCGAGCACACCATCCGTCCAATGGCCGTCATATTCATCGCCATTAGCCCAATGATACTTGCCCTGTCCGTGCTGTTTATTGTGTCGCCACTGGCCTACATAGGAGGCTCCTGTGTGCCAGATGAACGTGCCCATACCATCTTGTTCGCCAGCATTGAAGTGGCCCACGTACTTATCTCCATTGGCAAAGGTATAGATGCCTTCACCCGTACGCTTTCCGTTCACATACTGACCCTCATATCGATTGCCGTCAGCAAAAGAGAAGATGCCCTTGCCATGCTGCTGGTCGTCTGCCCAGTCACCTGTGTAAGAGTCTCCCGTAGAATATGTGAAAGTGCCCTTGCCATGCTTCTGATTCTCATGCCAGGAGCCTTCATATCGGTTTCCATCACGCCAGTCAAACACGCCCTGACCTTCTTTCATGTCGTTCTTCCATTGCCCTTCGTAGTAAGCACCACCCTGAGCATAGGTGTATTTGCCTGTACCTTCACGTTTGTCCTGCATCCAACTGCCCACATAAGTGTCGCCATTGTAGTAGTACATCGTGCCAAGTCCCTGCTGATAGTCTTTGAACCAGAGACCTTCATAGCGATTGTTGTTGGCAAAGTAATAAGTGCCCTTGCCGTGTTGCTGGTCCTGGAACCACTCGCCCTCGTACTTCTCGCCATCAGCAAACTGATAGATGCCCATGCCCTGACGTTTGCCTTTAACGTATTCACCCTCGTGCCAGTCACCATTGGAATAGACGGTCTTGCCCTTTCCATAGGGCTTTCCCTTGAACAATTCTCCCTGGTATTCACCACCACCCGAGAATGTGTAGTTGCCTATCTTTATCTGTTGAGCCTGAAGGCTTAAGGAGGACAGGAAAAGAATGATATATAGCGAGAAAGCGGAATGCTTCATTCGGTCGTATTATTTGCGCGGCAAAGGTACAACAAATATTTGAATCCTGCAAATAAAACACGCGAAAAGCGCCTCGCAAAGCACTTTTTAACACACTTTGAGGTATCGACAAAGCTCTGGAATCACTCAAAAGTGAGCTGCAACTTGCTCACCAATTCCCCAACATCGGCATTCTGTTTCTTCAGGACCTTCAGCATTTCCTGCGGACTGTAAGACTTCACAACTTCCTGCATCTCTTCGAGTTGGGTTTCAAGCAGGAAGCCATCGTTCCTGAGATGATTGCGCATAACAGCCAGAATCTGAGGCATCTGACTCTCAACCGTCTGCTGAACCTGAGGATTGCTTACGGTAAGCAGAGCATTATTCTCGTCCTTTACAATTGGCTGAAGACTCTTCAAACGCTTGGCTAGAGCAACACTTTCGTGAGGCAAAGAGTCGATAAAGGCAAACCAAGCCGCAGTCAGTTTCTCTGAATTGATGGGCTCCGAACCACCTGTTGCCTCCATAGACGGAGCAGTTGGTGCTGCCTCTTCCTCCTTCTTGCTAGCCCCAAAGTGTTTGAAGCTGACCTTGGTGAGTTTTTTAGGTGCAGCAGGGTCGGAAACTACCTGTGCTTTGTCGGGCAAGATGGCAGGCTTACTTTCCGAATTAGGCACGTTAACTTGGGCAACTTGGCTGGGCTTCTCAACTGGCTTAGCTGCCTCTGCTTTCGGAACAGAAACTTGTTGGGGTGCAGATTGAACTTGCGCTTCTTTATAATTTGTTTGTGCTTCTTTCTTGATAGGTTTTATCGTCTGGGCAGGGCCATGCCCGGAAGCATCCGAATTGTCTGGCTCTGACGCTTGAGCACTCTGGATGAGGCATATCTCAACCTGCAGTCGTTTGTTTCGACTAGTACGATAAGCCTGGTCACAATCATTGCTGAGTTTCAGCACCTTATAAACGAAATGAATTGGGCAGCGCTGGGCTTGTTCCTGATAACGAGAACGCATCTTCTCGCTCATCTCAAGCAAAGGCAAAGTCACGGCATCCCGACTCACAAGCAGGTTGCGCATATGTGTGGCAAGACCGGCTATGAAGTTGCCTCCGTCGAAACCCTTCTGCAGCACTTCATTCAAGAGAAGAAGGCAATCGGAAACCTTTCCTTCGAGGAAATAATCCACCAGCTTGAAGTAATATTCCTGGCTCAGGACATTCAGGTTCTGGCAGACATTCTCGTACGTCAAGTTCCCACCCGAGAAACTTACCATTTGGTCGAAGATGGAAAGGGCATCTCTCATGCCGCCATCAGCCTTCTCTGCTATGAGGGAAAGTGCTTCTGGTTCTGCCTTATAACCTTCTTTCTCAGCCACATACATCAGGTGGTCGATAGTATTCTTCGTAGTCATCCGCTGGAAGTCATACACCTGGCAGCGACTCAGAATAGTGGGAAGAATCTTATGCTTCTCTGTTGTGCACAGGATGAAAATAACGTAGGAAGGCGGCTCCTCCAAGGTCTTGAGGAAAGCATTAAAGGCACTTTGGGAAAGCATGTGCACCTCGTCGATGATGAACACCTTGTACTTGCCCGTCTGAGGCGGGATGAGAACCTGATTGCAGAGTTCTCGGATGTCGTCCACAGAGTTGTTGCTGGCAGCATCAAGCTCGTGAATGTTCATGGAGCGCTGTTGGTCGAAGGCTTGGCAGCTTTCGCACTTTCCACAAGGCTCCCCACCCTCTTGCGGGTCAAAGCAATTGATGGCTTTCGCAAAGATGCGTGCACAAGTGGTTTTACCCACACCACGAGGTCCGCAGAAGAGATAGGCATGAGCCAACTTCCCGCTACTGATGGCATTCTTCAACGTGGTAGTCAACGAGCGCTGACCTACGACAGAGTCAAAGTTAAGCGGACGATATTTGAGCGCAGAAACAATGTATTCTTCCATTTGCTTAATATATTTCTGCAAATATAAGAAAAAAATATGAACTATGAACTATGAACTACGAACTTTTTTCGTAACTTTGCGGAAAATTAAATTACAGACTTCTTATGAGCAAAATACATTCCGCTTGGCTTTTTATGTGCAAGCATAAATACCTCCTCGCAATCCTTCTTATCGTGTTGATTGTAGGTGTGGTGGACGAAGACAGTTTCCTGAACCGCCATCCGCGTCGTGTCCGAATAGACAATCTGAAGAAAGAGATTGCCAACTACAAGCAGCAATACGACGAAGCAGACAGGAAGATTCGCGACTTGGAGAACAATCCGAAGGCTGTAGAAAAGATTGCTCGCGAGCGTTACCACATGAAACGTGCAAACGAGGATGTGTTTGTCTTTGTCGGCGAGCAAGAGGAGAACAACGAGGAACCTGCTGAAAAAGACGAGGAATGAAAGAACTTACGCCACTTCAGAACTGGTGTTTCCGCATCGGAGCTGTTCTGATGCTCGTCGGAGCAGCTATATATATAATGTATCCGATGGTGGGGATGTACGTCTTCGGCATAGGAACTTTGATGTTTAGCCTGATGCAAGTGCAGACGGAATACTTGGGGAGGAACATCACACTCATTCGTCTTCGCCGCCAACAACTGCTTGCCTGCTGCTGTTTCGTGCTCACTTTGGTGATGATGAGCATGCAGCAACACGAATGGGGACCTTTCCGCAGACAGGAATGGGTTGTCGCCCTGACTATCGGCTGTGTGCTGGAACTCTACACCAGTTTCCGTATTCCGCAGGAACTGAAAAAAGAATGATTCCTGTTGGATTAATCATTCACTTCCCTAAAACCTATGGAAGCATGTTCTTGAACTTTAGGAACGACTCGCTTTCCGTGTCGCCCAAAGCCAGAAGAATGTTGTAAATGGCTTGGGCATGCATGATTCGAATCTTGCCTGACAACTTCAACTGAGAGAACCTCATTATCAAACGGCGCGCATTTGCTTCTGATGCTTCGCTCAGGCGACCTTCCGTCTCCTTCTCTTCAAGCAGTTTCTCGCTGTCACTAATCAAGACACGAACCTTCTTGTATGCTCTCGAAGTATAGGAACCTACTTGAGAATCAGATACTTTCGCAAGGACAAGGAGTTGGACATCATTAGCCGGAATCCTGGGAGTTCTAACGGCAAGGACGTCACCAAGCGACACTATTACGCTGCCACCTTCGTGTCCCTTCACGCTTTCCAAATAGCCTTTCACACCTGTGAACTTGCCTTCCAGAATGCTGACGATATCGCTTATCATCAGTTCTTTGCTGCTGGGAGCGAAGTATTCCACTTCTCCATCCATGATATCGACTACCCTTCTCATCATCTGCACTTCTTCATCGGGAATATAGATGCATCCTGTTGGATTCGTTGTTGGATGCAGGAAGCGTAGAGTGGCATCAAAGGGAGGTTCCTGACGGAGTCGGAGGATGTCTTCCTTGGTTGCTTGGATGATGATGTAGTTGCCGGCTATAAGTCGCTTACGCTCAATTGGTTTGCCGTCCACGACAAGTCGTGTCACATCGAGCGGCACAAAGAAATCCAGGATTCCTGTCGTCGTGCTTTCAGCCTTCTTCTGTTCCAATATGTCGAGGATACTGATGTCGCCATTGTTGCTGTACATCACAAGCCACGGCATCGGCTGATTATTGGTTAAAATAGTGTCGGTATTAGGTTTCATATCTATCTTTCTGAATGCAAAGATAGCAAAAAGACACGAAACTTCCAAACAAAAAGAGCAAATAATTCCTCTGCTTTATGGAAATTCATGAAGTCGCACCTACGAGAATGAGAACAGGAACTGGAGACAAGTGCTTACTGCTGTGCCATGATGTTCAGGACAGCCACTACGTCGGCAATATCGACTGCGCTGTCGCCATTGACATTGAATTGTGGTGCATTCGAGTCATTAGCCATAGCATTCAGCACAGCCACGACGTCGGCAATATCGACAACGCCATCCAGGTTTGCATCGCCATTCTTTGCTATAACAACCTCTGTGGCGAGATTGCCGCTGGCATCCACTACATCTCCATTCTTCACATAGCCGCCTATGGGCTTGACTATCTTGCACCCCGTCAATGTAATGCCGCCATTGAAGTCACATATTGCTCCTCTTGGACCTTTTGCTTTGATGGTGGAATTCTGGATGACGAGTGTCTCTGCCATCTCGCCT